>JBJDXG010000123.1:0-4423 GCA_051866555.1 bacterium
AGATATTCACTTGAGCGCTCTTGATATTTTTTCTCCAAATAAGGATCTATATCCATTAATACCCCTAAACCGTTGCACTCAGGGCAAGCCCCATACGGACTGTTAAAGGAGAAAAAGCGCGGCGATATTTCCTGCACACTGGTACCGCAATGCGGACAGCAAAATTTTTCACTGAACAAAAATTCCTTTTCGCCCAGCAAATCGACTAAAACCGTACCTTCTCCTTCCTTCAGGGCAGTCTCCAATGAATCAGCCAAACGCATGGCAATATCCGGCTTCAGAATAATGCGGTCAACCACCAGCTCAACATCATGCTTTTTCCTTTTATTTAAAACGATATCTTCTTCTAAATCTCTAATTTCCCCATCAACTCTGGCCCGGATAAAGCCCCTTTTGCGGCAGTCCTCAAAAAGCTGCTTAAATTCCCCCTTTCTGCCCTTAACCAAAGGGGCTAATATTTGCAGACGGCTTCCTTCTTTGAAAGCCAAAATCTGATCGACCATCTGCTCTACCGTTTGCGAAGCAATCGGCCGGCCGCAGAGGTGACAAGTCGGATGACCGATATGAGAAAAAAGCAGACGCAGATAATCATAAATTTCCGTTACTGTGCCCACTGTGGAACGGGGATTACGGGAGGTAGTTTTCTGGTCAATGGATATGGCCGGAGACAAGCCTTCTATATATTCCACCTGCGGCTTTTCCATGCGGCCTAAAAACTGTCTGGCATAAGCAGATAATGACTCCACATATCTTCTCTGCCCTTCAGCATAAATAGTGTCAAAAGCCAAAGACGACTTGCCTGAGCCGCTGAGCCCGGTAAATACGACCAATTTATCTCTCGGTATTTCCAAATCAACATTTTTTAAATTATTTTCATTAGCACCTTTAATAATTATTTTTTCTTTTGCCATTTCTTAACCTCCATCAGCTGGTCACGCAAAACAGCGGCTCTTTCAAATTCCAGCGCCTTAGCTGCTTCCTGCATTTCCTTCAACAGCTTTTTCTCCAGACGGCTGAGCTCCTTTTGGCTCATGCTCTTGACTTCAGGCTTAGCCTCTTCCTCAATTTCTTCATTTTCCACCAGCGGCTTGGCAATATTCTTTTTAATTGCCTGAGGCGTAATGCCATGCTTAAGATTAAACTCCTGCTGCATCTTTCTTCTTCTCTCAGTCTCACCTATTGCCTTCGCCATTGACTGAGTAATATGATCGCCGTACATCAAAACCGTACCATTAACATGACGCGCTGCCCGGCCAATAGTTTGAATCATCGAAGTCTCCGAGCGCAAAAAGCCCTCCTTATCGGCATCCAGAATCGCCACCAAAGATACTTCAGGCAGGTCCAAACCTTCACGCAGAAGGTTTATCCCCACCAAAACATCAAAGACCCCGAGCCGCAGATCCCTTAAAATATCTATTCTGTCCAGGGTATCCACATCGGAATGCAGATACTGTACCTTGATTTCAAGCTGCCGTAAATAATCAGTTAAGTCCTCCGCCATTTTTTTAGTCAGAGTAGTGATCAAAACCCTTTCCTGACGGGCAATCCGTTCTTGAATCTGCCCTAACAAATGGTCGATCTGCCCCTGAACAGGATGAACCTCTATCCGAGGGTCTAAAAGTCCGGTCGGCCGAATAATCTGTTCTACTATTTTGCTGCTGTGTTCCAGCTCATAAGGGCCCGGAGTAGCGGAAACGTAAATCACCTGGTTTATCCGGCTTTCAAATTCCTGAAAATTCAAAGGCCGGTTATCATGAGCAGACGGCAAGCGGAAGCCATGTTCAATCAGGTTTTTCTTCCGGGCATAGTCCCCGCCGAACATCCCCCTTATCTGCGGAATAGTAACGTGCGATTCATCTATAAACAATAAAAAGTCATCAGAAAAATAATCAAACAGCGTAAACGGGGCTTGTCCCGGCTGACGGAAGGTCAAATGCCTGGAATAATTCTCTACCCCCTGACAATATCCCATCTCTTTCAGCATTTCCAGATCATATCTCGTTCTCTGCTCCAGCCTTTGCGCTTCCAAAAGCTTATTTTGGTCTCTTAATTCAAGCAAACGCTGCTCCAGCTCTTCTTCAATAGAAATCACAGCCTTCTCTAATTTCTCCCCGGTAGTCACAAAATGCTTGGCCGGAAAAATAGTTAAACGCTCCCGCCTTTGCAGCACTCGTCCGCTGACCTGATCCAACTCAGATATTTTCTCAATTTCATCCCCAAAAAACTCTATCCGCAAAACCCTTTCCCCATAAGCCGGCACGATTTCCAAAACATCTCCCCGTACTCTGAAGGTTCCGCGCTGTAGATTCATATCATTGCGACTATACTGAATTTTTACCAGACGGCGCAGCAAATCACGGCGGTCGATCTCCTCTCCTATTTTTAGAGAAATAATCATGCCCAGATAATCCTCCGGCGAACCCAGACCATAAATGCAGGAAACACTGGCAACTATAATCACATCTTTTCTTTCCAATAAAGAGCTGGTGGCTGCATGACGCAGCCTGTCTATTTCATCATTAATAGAAGCATCCTTTTCTATATAGGTATCAGATGATGGAATATAAGCCTCCGGCTGATAATAATCATAATAACTGACAAAATACTCCACAGCATTATTAGGGAAAAATTGTTTAAACTCACTGCACAGCTGAGCCGCTAAGGTTTTATTATGGGCAATAATCAGCGTAGGCTTTTGCACCTCGGCAATAACATTAGCCATAGTAAAGGTCTTGCCGGAGCCCGTAACCCCTAAAAGTATTTGTTCCTTCAGGTTATTCTTAACCCCTGCGCTTAAGCTCTGTATTGCTTCCGGCTGGTCACCGCACGGCTGATAATCAGAAACTAACTCAAAATGTCCTTCCATCACTGTCGTCCTCTCCTTCATTAATTCCCATTCTACCAAACACAGGTTTTCCAGTCAACCCAATTGCCGTTTTCTGCTTTGGATTATCCGCATTTATTCACATAATTATCAACAGTTTATCCACATTCTTGTGGATAATTTTAATAAAGCTTTAATTTAAAGGCCTAAAACACTTATTTTATCCACAGCTTATGTGGGTAATTATTAACAGCAGCATTTTTATATAAAATATGCTCTTTATTATAATAAATAAATTATTATAACAAAGAGCATTATTTTTTACATATTGACCGTATCAAACAGCAACGTTACCGGACCATCATTCACTGAGCTTACCTGCATATCGGCCCCAAACTCTCCCTGCTGCACAGAAAACCCCTGCTCCTGACACTCCTGTATAAACCTTTCATATAAAGGCTCAGCAATAACCGGCTTGGCAGCATTTAAAAAGCTGGGCCTTCTGCCTTTTAAATCAGCATACAAGGTAAACTGAGATACTACCAGTATCTCACCGCCTATGGTTTTTAAATCTAAATTCATTTTTCCTTTTTCATCTTCAAAAACTCTGGTTTTGCAAATCTTATCTGCCAGCTTTACTGCTGTCTCTTCTGTATCGTCAGGCGCAATTCCCAGCAGGATAAGAAAGCCCTGCTCTATGCCGGCTTTCCTTTGTCCGGCAATCTCTACCGAAGCACTCTTTACTCTTGTTACTACTGCTCGCATAAACGCATCTCCTTATATTATAAAAATTCAGCAGATTAATAAATCCTAAGTAAATCAATAATAATCTTACTTAATAAAAGCATTACCACAATTACCATCATCGGTCTGATAAATTTAGCTCCTTTTTTAATAGCCAAGCCGGAGCCAAGATAATTGCCTATTATACCGCAGACAGCCGCCGGCAGTGCCACCTTATAAACAATAGAGCCTGATAAAGCAAAGGTTATAACCGAAGCATAATTAGAAGCTAAATTTAATATTTTAGCATTGCCGGAAGCGGTTTTTAAATCGAATTTCATTATTGCCGTATAAGCGATGATAGCAAAGGTGCCTGTTCCCGGACCAAAAAGTCCATCATACAAGCCAATTATTAAGCCGATAAACAGGGCAAGAAATATCACTTTCTTTTTCTCTATTTGGGCAAATTCATTTCTTTCTCCGCAGTCCTTTTTAAAGATAACTACTAGAATAACTATGGGCAGCATAAAGACCATCATCATTTTTAAAAAATGATCATCCAATAAAAGCACAACCCGAGAACCCAGCCAGGAGCCGAGAAAAGCTCCCAAAGCCGAAAGAAGAGAAACCTTAAGATTTAAAGCTCCATTAACAAAAAAACGAAAAACAGATAAAGTAGTTCCCAAAGCACTGGAAAATTTATTAGTGCCATAAGCCTGATGTGCCGGAAGCCCGGCCAGCATATAAGCAGGCAAAGAAATAAGCCCTCCCCCTCCGGCCACAGAATCAACAAAACCAGCTATAAAAACCATAACACAAATGAAAATCATTACTTACTCCTTCTAAATCCTAAATCATACAATATCTATTATAAAC
>JBJDXG010000124.1:0-4410 GCA_051866555.1 bacterium
AGAAATAGTTTGGATAACGCCGCTAGGCAGATTAGCAACTATACCAGCAAAGATAATGATAGAAATACCATTACCAATACCATTGGCTGTGATCATTTCACCTAACCACATCAAAAATGCAGTCCCAGCAGTTAACGTTGCAACTATAACCAGGACATGGAAGAAAGTGAAATTTCCGATAACACCCAGATTCTTCAGCCAAAAACTCATGCCAAAGGCTTGAATAGCACCTAAGACAATTGTACCATACCGAATATACTGAGTCATTACTTTTCTTCCTTCTTCACCCTGTTTAGCCAGTTCTCCCAAACGGGGTATAACCACTGTCAACAACTGCATAATAATAGAAGCATTAATATAAGGAGCAATCCCCATAGCAAAAATAGAGAATCTTTTCAAAGCCCCGCCGGCAAACATATCTAAAAATCCCAGTAAGCCGCCGTTTTGAAAAAGTCTTTCCATTGCTGCAGGATCAATTCCCGGAACAGGAATATGAGCTCCGAAACGGAAAACTAAGAGCATTCCTAATGTAAATAGGATTTTATGTCTTAGTTCTCCCATTTTAAAGATATTTTGAAGAACAGATAACATTAGATCACCTCAGCTTTTCCACCGGCTGCTTCAATTTTGGCTAAAGCAGACTTGCTGAAACGGTGAGCTTGAACAGTCAACTGTTTTTCTAATTCTCCTTGCCCTAGTACTTTTACTCCATCTTTGATTTTACCGATCAAACCAGCTTGCTTTAATAATTCCGGAGTAACTACAGTATTTGCTTCGAAGATATTTAATCTTTCAACATTTACTTCTGCTAGATCTTTTCTAAAAATATTTTTAAAACCTCTCTTAGGCAGTCTTTGTTGGTATGGCATTTGCCCCCCTTCAAAACCTGGACGTGTACCACCGCCAGAACGGGCATTTTGTCCCTTATGACCTCTGCCAGAAGTTTTTCCTAAACCAGAACCAATACCACGGCCCAATCTTTTTGGTGATTTTGTAGAACCAGGTGCTGGTTGTAACTCATGAAGTTTCATTATTACACCTCCCTATCCAACTTGGATTTTAAGCATCGACTTCTTCAAAAGCAACTAAATGCTTAACTTTATTAATCATACCACAAATTTGTGGAGTTTGTTCATGCAGAACACTAGAACCAATTTTTTTCAATCCTAAAGCTAATACTGTACTTTTTTGATCTTGTGGACGACCAATTAAGCTGCGCTTAAGAGTTACTTTAATTTTTTTCATATCTGTTCCCTCCTAACCCAAAAGCTCTTCCACAGTTTTATCTCTAAGCTTTGCTACTTCTTCTGCTCTTTTCAGATTTTTTAAACCATCTATAGTTGCATAAACCATATTAAAAGCATTATTAGAGCCTAAAGATTTAGTTAAAATATCTTTCATGCCTGCAAGTTCCAAAACAGCACGAACAGAACCTCCGGCAATAACTCCAGTACCTGGAACTGCTGGTTTCAGAAGCACGTTTCCAGCTCCAAAATGCCCAATAATTTCATGAGGAATACTTGTTCCTACCATTGGCACATGAATTAAATTTTTCTTAGCACTTTCAATTCCTTTTTTAATAGCACTTGGAACTTCTGTTGCCTTGCCTAATCCGGCTCCAACATATCCATTGCCATCTCCTACTACAACTAAAGCACTGAAGCTGAATCTACGTCCACCTTTTACTACTTTAGCAACTCTGCTGATATGAACAACTCTTTCAGTTAATTCTAATTCAGCCAGATTAATTTTTTCAGGCTTTGCCATAATATGTTACCCTCCTTCTTTAGAATTTTAAACCGCCTTCTCTAGCTGCTTCAGCTAAGGCTTTTACTCTGCCATGATAAATATATCCGCCGCGGTCAAAAACGACCTCACTAATTCCTTTGGCTAAAGCTTTTTCAGCAATTAACAGCCCAACAGCTTTAGCAGCTTCAATATTTCCAGTATAACCTGTCAGCTTTCCAGCTGCAAGAGCTTCTTTACTGGAAGCTGCAACTAAAGTATTGCCAAGTGAATCATCAATAATCTGAGCATAAATATTTTTCAAACTTCTATATACAGATAGACGAGGTCTAGCAGTTGTTCCGCTTAAATGTCTTCTCAATCTTTTATGACGCTTAATTCTTTGAGCTTTAGAATCTGGTCTTTTAAACACAAGCATTCACTCCTTTCTGCCTTAAATACTTAATTACTTCTTACCAGTTTTACCAACTTTTCTTCTAACAACTTCATTAGTATAGCGAATACCTTTTCCTTTATAAGGTTCAGGTTTTCTAACTTTTCTAATATTAGCTGCTACCTGACCAACTATTTCCTTATCAATTCCCTTAACGATTACCTTGTTTGGAGTAGGAACATCAAATTCTATTCCGTTGGCTGCTTCCATTTCTACCGGATGAGAATAACCCATCTGCAGAACTAATTTAGTTCCTTGTTTTTGCGCTCTGTAACCAACACCCACGATGTCAAGGCTTTTTTCAAAACCTTTAGTTACCCCTTCGATCATGTTAAAAATCAAAGTACGAGTTAAACCATGTAAAGAACGCTTTAATTTATCATCAGAACTTCTAGTTACAATTACTTCATTATTTTCTATCGCTACATCAACTTCACTGCGCAATTCTCTGGTCAACTGACCCTTAGGTCCTTTAACCGCAATCACATTACCGTTTAATTCCACTTGTACTCCTTGTGGAATAGCGACAGGTTTTTTTCCTATACGAGACATAAGTCAAGGCACCTCCCTTTACTGTTTATTACCATACATAACAAAGAACTTCTCCGCCTACTCCTGCTTGACGTGCTTTTTTATCAGTCATAATGCCTTTTGAAGTAGAAACAATAGCTATACCTAAACCACCAAGAACTTTAGGTATTTCATCCTTGCCTGCATAGACACGAAGACCTGGACGACTAATTCTTTTCAAACCAGTAATAACTCTTTCTCTGTTTGGACCATATTTTAGTGCCAAACGGATTACCGGATGACCAGCTTTATCATCAAGGTACTCTATATTCTTTATAAATCCTTCTTCATATAAAATTGTTGCAAGTTGTTGCTTCAACTTAGAAGATGGAACATCAACGCTTTCAAGATAAACTGTATTGCCGTTTCTAATACGAGTCAGCATATCAGCAATTGGATCTGTCATAACCATTTATCATTACCTCCTTCCCGTTCTTCACTAATTACCAGCTAGCTTTAGTTACACCAGGAATTTCACCTTTGTTAGCTAATTCCCGGAAGCAAACTCTGCACATACCAAATTTTCTCATATATCCTCTAGGACGACCACACACACGGCATCTGTTATGAGCCCGAACTTTGTATTTTTGCGGCCGACTAGCTTTTACCTTCATACCTGTTTTAGCCACTTATTTTCCCTCCTTTTTAGTGTGCAAATGGAGTTCCCAACAATCTAAGAAGCTCTTTAGCTTCCTCATCAGTTTTAGCACTTGTTACCATTGTAATTTCCATGCCACGAACTTTATCAATCTTATCATACTCAATTTCAGGAAAGATAAGCTGTTCTTTAATTCCTACAGTATAGTTACCACGTCCGTCAAAGCCTTTAGCCGAAATACCTCTAAAGTCTCTGATCCGAGGAAAAGCAATGTTCAGAAGTTTATCCAGGAAAAACTCCATTCTTTCTCCTCTTAAAGTAACTTTGCAGCCAATTGGCATTCCTTCTCTTAATTTGAAACCAGCAATTGATTTTTTAGCTTTAGTGATTATTGGCTTTTGTCCGGCAATAAGAGTAAGATCATTAACTGCTGCATCTAAAGCTTTAGAGTTAGCAATAGCTTCACCAAGACCAATATTGATTACAACTTTATGAATTTTAGGGACTTCATTAATATTTTTATATCCAAACTTTTCTTTCAGCGCCGGAAGAACTTCGTTTAGATATTTTTCCTTAATCCGAGTCATTTAGTTACCTCCTTTCCTGTATCACATTATTTATCTAATGTTTCACCGCATTTTTTGCAAACACGAACTTTTTTGCCATTATCCAGAACCTTCTTGCCGGTTCTTACACCCTTTTGGCAGTTAGGGCAGTACAAAAGAACTTTAGAAGCATACAATGGAAGTGCTTTTTCCACAATACCGCCTTGTGGAGATTTTTGACTTGGCTTTGTATGTTTCTTAGCAATATTAATGTTCTCTACAACTACTGTTCCCTTTTTAGGAATAGCTTTTAATACTTTTCCTGTTTTGCCTTTATCTTTACCGGAGATTACTTCTACAGTATCTCCTGACTTAACATGCATTTTATGAATTAAAGTCACCTTTTCCACCTCCCTGCGAGATTAAATTACTTCAGGTGCTAGAGAAACTATTTTCATATAACCTTTTTCTCTCAGTTCACGGGCAACTGGGCCAAAGATACGAGTTCCTCTTGGTTC
>JBJDXG010000125.1:0-4367 GCA_051866555.1 bacterium
CCATTCTTCCCCATCTTTTTTACGGATATATAACTCCAGGTTTTCCTCACTGCATAAATATTGATAGTCCAAAAAATCATAGACAATCTGATCATTGATTTTATATAAATAATCTCCCTTTTCCAAGCCAATCTCCTCAGCTATACTTTCAGGCACTACTTCTGCAATTGCAACTCCTTGATATTCCATAATTTTCTCCTCCCGAAATACTATATCATTTTATTATAGCGCAAATACTCTTTACTTACAATAATAAAATATTGTATAATATAAGTAATTTTTGCAAAAAAAAAATTATTTTAGAAAGGAAAATTTTAAATGAGAAATAAAACAAGCATTACAGCTTTAATGTCAGCTTTCGGCAGAGCCTATCATGTAAAAAAGGCAGCTGACGTTATTTTTGCTGATACAAAAGCCAATGAACTTATCAGCAGCGAAGAATATCAAAGCATCAGCAAGCATATTCTCAGCGGCATTGATTTCTTGGCCCCGGAAATGAAAAATAAATTTACAAATGATGAAGAGGCTCTGCAATATTTAGTAAATACACAGATAGCTCCAACTCCTTTAGCCCGCGCAAGATTTTGTGAAGATGAACTGAAAACAGCACTCGAATCCGGTACAGAACAATATGTAATTCTGGGAGCTGGAATGGATACCTTTGCTTTACGTCAACCGGACTTAAGCAAAAAATACGTAATCTTTGAGGTGGACCATCCTCTAACGCAAGCTGATAAAATAAAGCGCATACAAGCGGCTGGATTAAAGCTGCCCGATAACCTGCATTTTGCTCCTGTAAAT
Organism: bacterium; assembly: GCA_051866555.1. GTDB lineage: Bacteria > Bacillota > JBJDXG01 > JBJDXG01 > JBJDXG01 > JBJDXG01. The sequence goes on from JBJDXG010000125.1 coordinate 802, forward strand.
TTTTTAACAGACAGCTTAAAGGAAAATCTGCTAAAGGCAGGTTTTAACCCGGAAAAAAGGACTTTCTTTTCTTTCCTTGGGGTCATCTACTATCTGACCGAGGAAGAAATCAACTCAATGCTGGAAAACATAAGAGCTTTATCAGCCAGAGGCAGCAGCTTGGTACTCGACTATGCTGATGAAGGATTATTCAACTCCACTATAAAAAGAGTGCAGAACATGACAGCCATGGCAGCTGCCGGAGGTGAACCGATGAAAACCGGCTTTAATACTAACGAGCTGGAAAAATTACTGAAAAAATATCATTTTTCTTTGGAGAAATCATTAACTCCGGAAAATATTCAAAGCCGGTATTTTGCCCATAGAAATGATGAATTAACGGCTTTTGAACATATTAACTATGCTTTATTCACACTAAAATAAGCCGAAAAAAAGAGCTGATAATTGCTGTAAAAACAAATTGTCAGCTCTTTCATCCATAAAGCTTTATTATTTTTTATTTTTCCTATGCTCATCCTGCAAGCGTTTAGTCTTGGTTTTAATCGCTTCCCAACGTCGTTCATCAATTAAGAAAAACGCTCCGCCTACAAGCAGGATACCCACAATCCAATAAACAAGACTGCTGCCTACTGCTTTATTCTGCCCCTCTGCTGCTGTACGAGTGATGCCATTATCCTGAGATGAATTGCCGCTTTTGATCCCGCCCCGGGCTAAAACAGCATCTGCCGTAGCCGCAGCAAAAAGCGAAGCTGTCGCTTCTGCACTTTCTCTGGTATTTTTATGCCCGCCAAACTCTAACAGCAGATTATTCGGCGACAGATCCTGATTAAACTTGCCGCTAGTCACTAAAACGCCTTTCGATAAACCGGGATAGCGTGAATTAGCCGTTTCCTTTAATTCCTTGGCATATTCCAGATTAGTCTGGTAGTTGGGATTCTGATTGCCGATAACAAATAAAACCTGGGCTATCTCACGTCCGTTTATTTCTTTAGCATACTGTTCCCTTTCAGCAGCATCGCGGTGAACATCAAATTCGGTTAAAGGATTTTGCTGCATTAATTGAGTTGCCGTTCTCCGGGAGCGGTCATAAGCCATTCCATCATGCGGTTCATGCGTTGTATAGCTTTGCTTTACCGTAATTCCGGCTTCTTCATAGCCCTTAGCCATAGCCGCACCGACTTTAAAAATTCCGCCCTGACCGGAAACACTGTGAGTTCCTTCCGATGGTTCATAAGATTCATCACTATGCGTATGATAAATAACTATAGGCCGGTCAGTCTTATTTTGGGCAATCCTCCCTCCAAAGCCCATGACCTGAGCTGTCAACAGTCTTTCAAAAGGAGTAAGACAGCTTTGCTTTTGTCTTACCTGTTCAACCAGGGCATTTTTGCCCTCCATTTTTTTTACCCGGTACTCCCTGTCCTCGGAATCATAAAAAACATCACCAGGGCCAATCTTGATACCGGTCTGCAAAATAATATTCTTGCCGTCTGACATGGTATAATAGCCATTTTCTTTTTCAAGCTCTGCCCAGCCTATCTGCGTAAAAATAAGAAGGAAAAAGAGGACCAATACTCCTAAAAGCTTATTCATTTTCTTTATTCTCCCCTTTTGCTTTTTCCGCTTCCTGCAAATCAACCAATGCTCCGGCATATTCAACCTGATCAACCTGAGGGCTGTCCTTATCAGAATGATGACCGCCCTGCATTCTTTCCAGAGTTTCGCCCACCAGTTCAACCAGGATCAACGCTAAAAGTCCGGCAATGACACTGACATCTAAAATTCCGGCACCGCCGAACATAACACTTCCCCTGCCGCCTATAGCTATCATCCAGAAAAAATTAATTATATCCAGAAGATTAATACTCAAAACTGCTGAAACAAAAGCTGCTCTTCTTGACCTGCCGATAACATAGGCAACTACAGCAGCTATAATAGCCCATAAGTAGCTGCTGTCAATAAACGTATTGTTTACATCAAATATGAACAGCTTGGAAATAGCCAAAATAATAGCTGTGGTAACCACTATCCCTAAAATACAGCGTCTTACCTCTTTAGCACTCGCTCTGGTCAAGACATAAATGCCTAAAACGATAGGAACCAGACCTCCTAAATTAAAAGAAACAGTATTCCCGCCAAAGCTAAACGGCAGCGTAATAAATGTACCTATCACCATAGCCAAAACAAAACCAATCGCAGCTTTGTCAGTTAAACCCAAATGGTCCAAAACTCTTTCCCCAACTCCCAAATAAATCAAACCGGCTACAATCAGGAGCAAAATATTCCCTAAAACCATCAATTCACCTTCTCTCTACAAATTAAGGAATATTTTTAAAATTCCCGCTCAAACTAAAAAATATACAAAAAGAGAAGGTGCTTCTCAACCCAAAGATTGGGAAAACCTTCTCTTTAATTAAAAAAATTTTTTTATTTGCTCTTCAACCTCAGCAATTAGCCACTCAGGCGTTGAAGCTCCGGCTGTAATGCCTACCCGCTCTTTATCCTTAAACCAAATCTCCTTTAGCTCAGCAGCCGTTTCAATATGATAAACAGACTGCGTTTTGTCTGAGCATAATTCAGCTAAGCGTTTAGTATTAGCACTGTTTTTTCCCCCAATAACGATCATGATATCAACCCTGGCCGCCAAAGCAACCGCTGCCGACTGTCTTTCCTTAGTCGCCAGGCAAATGGTATTGTAGGCTTTTAATTCCTTAACCCGGGGAATTACTTCAGCTATAACCTCCCCCAAACGCTTTTCTGACTGCGTCGTCTGCACTACCAGACCTGTTTTGCTGCTCAGCTCAAGACCCGCAATTTCTTCTTTGTCAGCGACAATAACCGTATTATCTTTGGCAATCCAGCCCTTAATGCCTTTAACCTCAGAATGCTGCTCATCACCGACAATAATCACCTGATAGCCTTCTTCAGCTAAGTTATAAGCCAAATTCTGTACCTTTTTAACATGCGGACAAGTCGCATCACAAATTTTAAGACCGCGGTCTCTGATTTTTTCAATTTGTGATTTACTCAAGCCATGCGAAGGCACAAGAAAAACACCTGCTTTTAAATCATCTAAATCATTAACGATTTTTAAGCCCTGGCTTTCCAGCTTCTGATTTACCTGAGCATTATGAATCAAAGGCCCCAGGATAAAGACCGGCAAACCATTATTTTCACTCAGCTCCTGCTCGGCTAATTTCAAAGCCCGCCTAACTCCGTAGCAAAAACCGGCATATTCTGCTCTTTCTATTGTTTTCATCAGCTAAACTAGATTCCTCCTCTCTTCACTTATATATTCAGCCTTTTTCTGATTAAATCCTGCCGATTAGCTTATACTAATACTGCTGCCCTTATTCCAGCTTAAAAAGCACTTGCTATCCTGGAAAAATAAGCTTATAATATAAGAATTACTATAATATTAAGGAGTAAACAAATAATGGATAATACTGAAATACATGATACACGCAAAAGAAATCTGATCATGCTTACTTTAATCTGCGGCGGTTTTTCTACCCTGCTGTGTGAAACACTGCTCAATATAGCTATTCCTATTTTTATGAATACCT
>JBJDXG010000126.1:0-4308 GCA_051866555.1 bacterium
TACCAACCGCCTCTCCCAACTCAATTTTACTTCCCCGTTCTATCAATTCTATCTTATATTTTTCAGCCCGAAACAAAGCCTCTTTTCTGGTTCTTTCAGAAACATCCTCTGCTAAAAGCAAAAGATATATCTTCTGCTTTTTTTTCAGTGCTTCCTGAATTAAAAAATCACCAGAAACTGCTTTTCCTGCTTTTTGGCACATTCCCAAAGTAAATTTAGCCTTTGTCGGTAACAACCTGTTCCCATCCTTTCTTGACCGCCTCAATGTCCTCCTCTTTCAGACCGGTATGAAAAGCTCTGTCCAGTTTTTTAGTCTTTAAAGCCTTTTCCAGACATTCATAGCTGCGGCAAAGATAAGCTCCCCGACCGGCCTTTTTTCCGGTTACATCAACTGCAATCTCGCCTTCGGGCGTTTTTACTACCCTGATCAGTTCATTTTTATTTTTCATCAATTGACAGCCAATGCACATCCGCTGCGGGATTTTTTTTATTTTTGCCATCAAGATCACCCTCTAAATAATTTCTATGACCTCATCATTTTCACTATTAGCTTGAGATTCACTCTTTATATCAATTTTCCAGTTAGTCAATTTAGCCGACAAGCGAGCATTCTGCCCTTCCTTGCCGATAGCCAGTGAAAGCTGATGATCAGGCACTACTACTCTGGCTATTTTTTCCTCTTCATTAATATCTACGGAAATAACCTTAGACGGGCTCAAAGCATTAGCCACAAATTTGGCCGGATCACTGTCCCACTTAACTATATCGATTTTTTCTCCCTTAAGCTCAGTAACTATAGTCTGTACCCGAGAGCCCTTAGGCCCTACACAGGCACCAATAGGGTCAACATCATCATTTTGCGAATAAACTGCAATCTTAGATCTAAATCCTGCTTCTCTGGCCGTCGATTTGATTTCAACTACTCCGTCATAGATTTCCGGAACCTCTAATTCAAATAAACGCTTCAAAAGCCCGGGATGAGTACGGGAAACTACGACCTGCGGCCCTTTAGTCGTCTTTTTAACTTCAACTACATAGGTTTTTAAACGGTCACCCATGTTATATACCTCATCAGGTATCTGCTCTGTCGGTCCTAAGACAGCCTCAATCTTGCCTAAATCAATGAAAACATTTTTCTGTTCCTGTCTTTGCACCATACCGGTTATAATATCGCCCTCACGGCTGCGGAACTCTTCATAAACCAGATTCCTTTCAGCTTCCCTGATTCTCTGTACCACAACCTGCTTCGCAGTCTGAGCTGCAATTCGGCCAAAATCCTTAGGCGTAACCTCCTGCTCCAAAACATCACCGGCTTCATAACGCGGGTCGAATTTCTTCGCTTCCTCCACAGAAACCTCAATTCGGTCATCCTGGATTTCCTCTACAATATCCTTGCGGGAAAAGACCTTAACCTCTCCTGTTTCACGGTCGATAGTCACCCTGACATTCTGAACCGAACCAAAATTCTTCTTATAAGCAGAAATCAAGGCCGCTTCAATAGTTTCCAAAAGCACCTCTTTAGTTATCCCTTTTTCAAGAGCAATCTGTTCTAATGCTTCCATAAACTCCATATTCATATTTTTTTATCCTCCTTAAAATACCTTTATAGCTCTACAGCTAAACGTGCCTTCGCAATTTTATCCCTTGGAATAGCAATCGTATTTCCCTGTTTATCAATTATTTTTACTGTCTGATCCTGAAGCCCCAGCAATTCACCCAGAAATTTTTTCTTGCCCTCAACATTGGTATATGTAGTAATTTTAACCTGTCTGCCGGCAAAATTAGAAAAGTCAGCATCCTTTTTCAAGGGTCTGTCTAAGCCCGGAGAAGATATTTCTAAATGATAAGCCTCTGCTATCGGATCTATTTCATCAAGCTTTTTATCAATAATCCGGCTGACCTTTTCGCAGTCATCCAATTCCACACCTGTTTCCTTGTCAATAAATATCCTGAGAAACCAGTCGCTTCCTTCTTTTTTAAATTCCACATCCACAAATTCCAAACCCAATTCCGAGATTACAGGTTCAGCCATCAAAGCCACAGTTTCCTCTATTTTTTGTTTGGACATGTTAAAATCCCCCTCTTTGCCCTATTTTGCCATAATCTCAACTTCCCTATACGAAGGAGAATAAAAGAGAGTGGGATTTAACCCACTCTTGCTTCATCAAGTATAAATTTACTATTATTAGTATAACACAAAAATTTTAAGCCTGCAACTATTTAAGCCATTTGCTTGCATCATTCTAAATCAACCGGCAAAAGTCAGGCTAAACCCTGCACTTATCCAGAATTTCCAATGGCATCAGCTCTCTGGCTTTTTGCAGCAAATCAGCAATTTCCCTCTCCTTGGCCGCTATTTCCTGCTCCAGCTTCTTCGGGTCAACCTGCAGGGAGGCTATCTCCTCTAAAATTTCCTGTTTCCTTTTTTGCAGCTCCTCCAGCTTGGCTTCTGCCCGGTACTGCATCATCTTCATCTTTTCCAGCTTATCCTTTAACTCAGCTAATTGCTTCTCCTGCATAATATCAGCTCCTTTTATCCAAACCGGCTATGATTTTCTTTATTTTACTCTCATCAATCGGAGTAAAGCATAAAGGACATTGGCCTAAGCCTTGTAAAACCTTGCCGTATTCACCGACTGCTTTCTCGGTTCTTTGCTGTATCTTCTGTATCTCAGACCGCAGTCCAGCATTTTTCTCTTCTAAATCATGCAGCTTTACCCGCAGTTTTTTCAGCTTATCAAGACAACTAAGCTTAGCTTCAATCTCTGCCAGCAATTCACCTGCCGCACCGGTTTTTTTCAGACAGCCCCACACAGTTTTCAGCCTGCTGTATTCCCTTTTCCAATCCTGCATTTTCTTATTCAGCTCTAAAAGCTCATTTTTTTCTCCCAATAGCGCAGCAATCTTTTCCAGAAGTCCTTCAGCCTCCGGCAAAACTTGAAAAAGCTCCTTTTGGCGCTTGTTTTCCTCTTCCGCAGCCTTTACCTCACGTAATTGCCCGGCTAATCTCTGCAAGGCTTTGTACTCTATAATTTTTTTTTCGCCTGCCTGAAGCAGTTTTTCCGATTCAGCCAAAGCTTTCTCTAAATCTGTCAAGCCCTCATACTCAGTTAATTTTTGCTTTATCTCCTCTAAATCACGGTCTGCCTTCTTTTCCTCCTGGATAAGCTGAGATGTATCCTTAATGGTCTGCCGCAAAGCAGAATCAACTATGTGCACACCGGTTAAACGGCCGATCATCTTAGCTCTGGCCGTTCCGCTTTCCTCTAACAAAAACGGGCTTTCCAGCTGTGAAGACAGATTGAGGGAAATACTTTTATCAGTATCCAAAACGATCTTCGGCATATGCAAAACCCTGGCAATCTCCAGCGGTACGGTGCTGCCAAAGCCTTCAAAAATGCACTCTTCACCGTAAGACGAGTAATAGATATAACGGTTCTTGCTGCTGCTTCTTTCCCTGACGATTATTTCCCCGCTGTCTAAGACTGCTTTAACCCGACAGACTGTTGCTCCGCGGCGGATAAATTCCGCACCGCGCGGCTCATTATAAATCAGCCAGCAGAGGCTGCGAATCAGAGCTGACTTGCCCTGGTCAGAGGGCCCTACTATCACATTCAGGCCGGAGGACAGGTCAAGCACTGTCAAGGCATGGGACTGAAAATTCTCTGCCTCCAGCCTGATTATCTTTTTCATCATCGATCATCTTCCTTCTGCTGCAGCAATTCCTGAGCTGCTGCCAGACGTTTTAAGGACTCTTCCTGCACCTTTAAAGGCAGATTATCCTGCTTAATTAAAAGCTGTACAATGCCGGGGAGATCAAAGGCCTGAAACTGACCGGTATTTTTTATCCCGTCTAAAAACTCCGCCATCTTCTTCTCTCTGTACTCTCTTTCCAGCAGGCCCTGCTCGTTAAAAACTTCTTCCCCCGGCAGACTGCAATTTAAGGGAATAAATTTTATATCTGCCTTATCCTTAGCCAAATCAAGCAGCACCACCTGCGGCTTTCTGCTGCGTTCAAAGGCTGTATTCTCCAAGCGGGCTAAGCTCCCGGGATTAATGCACTGACAGCCGCCTGTTTTTCTCACCCGGCTGAAGCCATGATGGTAGTGACCGACCAAAAGAAAATCAGCCTCAGTTGCACTTATCTCCTCCAGCAGGGTATATGAGCCAAAAAAAGGCTTCTCTAAGAGCATCCCATGCACCACGTGCACGGCATAATCAGCGGTTTTATCCTTCTCAATAAGATAACCGCTTTTATCCTCCTGATCCAGCCAATAAGCAAACGGCTGACCGGTCAGCTGAACCTTG
>JBJDXG010000127.1:0-4307 GCA_051866555.1 bacterium
CTATGGAAACCAGAGGTCATGATCATGTCGAGGAAATTATCAGGAAGATGACTCAGCATGGTTATCAAGTGAAAGTAATCAGTTAAGGAGTGATTTTTATGGAAAAGAAAATAATTAAAACCGACAAGGCACCGGGAGCAATCGGGCCCTATTCTCAGGCTGTTCAGATTGGCAGTCTGCTTTATACCTCCGGCCAGATACCGCTCGACCCTGCGACCGGAGAGGTTGTGCAGGGGGATATTAAATTGCAGACTAAGCGGGTTTTGGACAATCTGGCAGGTGTTTTGGCTGCGGCAGGCAGCAGCTTTGACCAGGTAGTCAAGACGATGGTTTTTATTAAGGATATGAATGATTTTTCCGCTTTGAATGAGGTTTATGCTGAGTATTTCGTTAATGATCCGCCGGCCAGGTCCTGCGTGGAAGTAGCACGTCTGCCGAAGGATGTGAAGGTTGAAATTGAATTGATTGCTTTAGTGCAGGAAGGATAAACGCAAAAATTAATCATGACTGCCGGAAAGGAATAATATATTGAAATCAGGGGGTGGCTTAATGAATTTCTATCTCTTTGATTTTCGGCGCAGCAAATATATTTTCTTTCTGGCAGCTATTTTTTTGCTCTTTTTGCTGGGCAAGATGATTTTTCATGAAAATATTTCCTTAACTGCGGCCCGCAATTTGAGCGGCTGGACGAGGCTGTCGGTTTACGATACTCCGATTTTATCCCGTGACCCGGGCAGATATGAAAACCTGCGTCTGGGGATAGCGACTATACATAATCAGGCTCTGATACCGGGGCAGATCTTTTCCTTTAATCAGGTCAGCGGCCCTTATGAAGAGGTGCTGGGCTGGAGGTCAGCGAAAAAGTCCATGGTCGTAGGCAGCGAATTGCAGGACAGCATAGGAGGCGGCGTATGTCAGATTACGGCTACCCTGTATAATGCGGCGCTTTTAGCTGATTTGACGGTCAAGGAGCGGCACCCGCACAATGTGGTTTCCTCTTATGTTGCACCGGGACGTGATTCGGCTGTCTGGTATGAAGGGGACTTGAATCTCGTTTTTGCCAATAAGCATGATTTTCCCCTGATCATTAAAGCTGATATAAAGGACAAAAGGGTAGTGGTGGAGATTTGGGGCCGGGGGGAAAAGGCGGCGCAGTGGAAGAGCAATAATCAAATAAGCATAAGAACGGAAAAAAATGGCCAGCTGCCGTTTGAGGAATTTACCAGAGAAGACAGCAGTCTGGAAGCGGGCAAAAAAAGAGTGGATGTTCAGGGAAAATGCGGCTATAAAAAGGTTTCTGTCTGGCGGGTCTCTCAGAGTAAGGAGGGTAAGAAAGAGGAGCTTATTTCAGTTGACAGCTATCAGCCGCTGAATCAGCGGGTGAGCCTTGGTTCTAATCAGAGTCTGCCGGTTTTGGGACATCTGGAAACGATTTGGCAGAAATTAAAGTAAGAATTGTATTAATCTTTTTAATATTTTGGCAGGATTTGTGTTAAAAGAGTGGAATATTGTATTGTGGAAGGGTTATTTTGGGCGGAAGGTGGTGTATCAAGATTGATGGATATTACAGATGTCAGAGTAAAAAAAATAAATTCGGAAGGTAAGATTCGGGCTATTGCGTCTATTACTATTGATAATGCCTTTGTAGTCAGAGATATCAGAGTAATTGAAGGACAAAACGGTTTGTTCATTGCCATGCCGAATAAAAAGCTTCCTGATGGTGAATATCGCGATGTAGCTCATCCTATTACTCAGGAAGCGCGGAATATTATCCAACAAGCGATTTTAGCGGCTTATGATGAAGCTGTTTAAAAAATAAAAATAGAGCTGAATTTTCAGCTCTATTTTTATTTTTGATGTTGAAATTTTCTTGGAAAAAGGATAAGATAAATAATGAACGGAAAATATCGCAATTTGGCGAAAAGGAGCGGTGTAGATGGAAAAAGTAGCAGCTGTAATACTTGCTGCTGGCAAAGGGACAAGGATGAAATCAGCTTTGCCTAAAGTTCTGCATAAGGTCTGCGGCAAACCAATGGTACAGCACGTTTTGGAGGCTGCCCGGGAAGCCGGAGCAGAAAAGAGAATCCTGGTTGTTGGTTTTGGCCGGCAAAGGGTAGAGGAGGCTTTAGGGCCTGACTATGATTATGTGGAACAAAAGGAACAGTTGGGCACCGGTCATGCGGTTAAGCAGACTGCTGATTTATTAGCTGATTATCAGGGAGATGTTTTGGTTATTTGTGGTGATACACCGCTGTTACGGGGAGAAACTCTAAAGGAGCTCCTGCAATATCACAGGACGAAGAAGGCAAAGGCGACTATTCTGACAGCTCATTTGGCAGAGCCGTTTGGCTACGGCAGAATTATTCGCTCAGCCGAAGGTCAGGTAGAAAAAATCGTTGAGGAAAAGGATGCTTCGGCTGCCGAAAAGGCTGTGCAGGAAATAAATACAGGGACTTATTGCTTTTCTGCCCCTGAATTGTTTACTTATTTGAATAAAATCACTACTGATAATGCCCAGGGAGAATATTATCTGACCGATGTTATTGCTCTTTTGCGGCAGGATAATCTGGCAGTGGAGGCTTGTTTGGCAGAGGATGCTGACGAAACGGGAGGAGTTAATTCCAGACGGCATTTAGCGGAGGCTGAACGCCTGCTGAATCAGAGAACGCTGCAAAGGCTGATGGACGAAGGCGTAACGATTGTTTCGCCGGAAAACACCTTTATCCAGCCGGAGGTTCAGGTGGGGCAGGATACGGTGATTTATCCGTTTACGATCTTAGAGGGCAGGACGGTGATCGGTTCGGACTGCTTTATTGGCCCGAACAGCCGGATCGCTAATTCTGTAATCGGTCAGGGTACGATAGTTGAGCAGTCAACTGTTTTGGAAAGTGTGCTGGGGGCAGACTGCAAGGTTGGTCCATTTGCTTATGTAAGACCGGGTTCAGAAGCCAAGGATCAGGTTAAGATCGGTGATTTTGTTGAGATTAAGAAAACAGTGATCGGTCAGGGCAGCAAGGTGCCGCACCATTCTTATTTGGGCGATGCTGAGGTCGGGGCCGGAGTTAATATAGGGGCAGGTACGATAACCTGCAATTATGACGGGAAAAATAAACATAAAACAGTAATTGGAGATAAGGTTTTTGTGGGCAGCAATACTAATCTGGTAGCTCCGGTGAATATTGGGGCCGGAGCAGTGATCGGTGCAGGCTCAACGGTCAACAAAAACGTACCGGACAGAGCCTTGGGTATTGCCAGAGCTAAGCAGAAAAACATTGCCGATTGGAAGAAAGAGGAGGAGTAAAGGGAATCATGGGAGAGAGATCATTATCAGACATCAAATTGTTTACAGGAAATGCTAATCCTGAGCTGGCGAGGGAGATAGCGGCTGAATTAGGCTTAGAGCTGGGATGCAGTGAAATTACTCGCTTCAGTGACGAGGAAGTCCAGGTTAAAATAGAGGAAAGCGTTCGGGGCAAGGATGTTTACATTATTCAGCCTACCAGTCAGCCGGTCAATGAGCATCTGATGGAGCTTTTAATTATGATCGATGCCTTAAAAAGAGCTTCTGCCCGCAGCATAGTAGCGGTAGTGCCTTATTACGGCTATGCGAGACAGGACAGAAAATCCAAAGCCAGAGATCCGATAACAGCTAAATTAGTAGCTGATTTATTGACGACAGCAGGGGCTGACCGTTTGATTGGTATGGATCTGCATGCCGGTCAGATCCAGGGCTTTTTCAATATTCCGGTAGACCATTTGATGGCAGCTCCTATTTTAGCTGAGTATTTTATCAATAAAGGAATGACCGCTGAGAATACAGTAGTTGTTTCTCCTGATTTGGGCGGCGTAACCAGAGCAAGACAATTGGCTACCCGGTTAAATACTTCCTTAGCGATTATCGATAAGAGAAGACCGGCACCGAATATTGCGGAGATTATGAATATTATTGGTAATATTGACGGAAAAAATGTAATAATGATTGATGATATAATTGATACAGCCGGAACCATTACCTTGGGTGCCAAAGCCTTAAAGGACTATGGGGCTAAAGACGTTTATGCCTGCTGTACTCATCCTATTCTTTCCGGTCCGGCGATTGAACGCTTGCGGGACAGCTGCCTGAAGGAAATAGTAGTAACCAATACTATTGCTTTATCTAAAGAAAAACAGTTGGATAAGATTAAGGTTTTATCAGTAGCGCCAATGCTGGCTGAGGTTATTCAGAGAATTCATGATGACCTTTCTATTAGTGTAATTTTTAAATAATTTACAGATGTTATATTTGTTAAAAAGTAATAGAGGGGCTG
>JBJDXG010000128.1:0-4294 GCA_051866555.1 bacterium
AGAGAATGAAGGCAACTAAGGGAGCAATTGTTTCTCTTTTAACCGATGCTTATCAGAAAAGAGACAATGTAGGACTGATTGCTTTTCGCAAAACCGGAGCAGAGCTTTTGCTCGATATTACCCGCAGTGTTGATTTGGCGGAAAAGAAGCTTAAGGAAATGCCCACCGGAGGACGCACTCCTCTGGCTGCCGGCTTGGAGCTCAGCTATCAGGTGCTGAAAGCGAGAAGATTAAAGGATCCCGAAATGCTGCCGGTCTTAATTCTGCTTTCTGACGGCAGAGCCAATTTTTCTTCCGGTCAGCAGGACCCCATTGCCGAAGCCAAGGAGTTGGCAGCTAAAATCGCTGCTGAAGGTATCAGGTCTTTGGTGGTCGATACGGAAAAGGATGTGATTGAACTGGGGCTGGCTAAGGAGCTGGCTGAAGCTCTGACTGCCAGATATTATAAACTGGAAGAGCTTAATGCTGAGAGAATGGTTACAGCTGTTAAAAATTATTTAGCGGTGCAGTAAGGAGGTAACTATGAAAAAATTGTTTTGGGGCGGCTTCTTTATTTTACTGTGTATTGTTGGCTGCTGGTTTCTTTTCCGGCCGGAAAGAGAAGCTGAAGCGGACAGCTTATATCATGTTTATGCTCAGATTAAATTAGGGCAGGTGGAGGTTAAAAATTTCAAAAGTATGGGCTTTACTCATGGTGAAATGAGCTTTTCACCAGACGGCACTAAGCTGGCTTTAGGCTCTGAGGATGGTAAATTCTTTATGTATGATTTAGCGAAAAAGAAGATCATCTGGCGTAAAAGTCTCGGTATAGGCAGAGTTACTTCCCTCTTGTTCAGTCCTGAGGGAGAACTGATTTATTTAGGAGAAACGAGCCCCGAAGGCAAAATTTACTGCCTTAATGCTGCGAGCGGTAAGGAAATCTGGCAGGCTTCTGTTTTGCCGGAATTAGGCCATGATTTAGCTAAAAAGCTTTATCCGCAGGTAATCAGCCTATGCCTCGATCAGAAAAATCATCTTTTTGTTTCCGGCTTAAGATTTGACCGGATAAAGAAGAAGCTTAAATACAACAGCAGGATATACTGCTTTAATGCTGCTAGCGGCAAGCGTATCTGGCTTTATCCTAAAGAAAATAATGCTGATTTCTGGGCCGGATGTCTTAATCTGCTGGATGATGGGAAAAAGCTGGTTTTGGGCACCTCTAATTATACACCGGGGAGAACAGCGAAATATAATCAGCATTTGTATGCGCTTGATGTGCTTAACGGCAATTTGCTGTGGGCGAAAACCTTTGATATTCTGCCGGATGAGAACAATGTTAATATTCGCAGCGGTCCTCAGGTATCAGAGGATACTCATAAAATGGTTATCTTCCCTAGTGATGGACGGTTATATTGTCTCGACAGTTCAGGCCAGGTTCTATGGATGAAGCATATCTGCCAGTCTAAAGAGGTACAGGGGGTAAGACTTAATTCCGGCGGACGCTATGCCTATTGGCTAGGAGAACAGGTAATTGCAGCAACTGGCAATACCTTTGACAACGGAAACTGGCAGCTGCCGACGCCAATAGAGCATCCGAACGGCAATACGCTCTTTGCTTATGATGCTCTGGGCAAGCTCCTGTGGCGCTGGAAGGGTGGAGGAACACTGGAAGAAATGGACTGTAACAGAAGCTATATCTGGATGCCGGTAGGCCGCAATAATCAGTCAGAGGATTTTTCCGTTCATGGCGGTTATCTCATTGATTATCATGCTCAGGGGAAAATGGTATATTATTATCAAACTGAAGGACCGGGCATTGTAGGGGCTGTTTCCCCGAACAGCCAGTATCTTGCTCTGCTTGAAGCTCCTATTCAGCTGGATGATGGAGTAACAGTGATTGGAGAGCACAAGCTGCATATTTTAGAAAGGAGTCAGAAAAAATGAAAAAAATAAGTTTGTCATATTATATGCTTCTGTTTTTAGCTGCCTTTATTTTTGGCTGTCAGCTTCCGGCCGGAGCTGAGGAAGGCTTTGCCAAGGATCAGGCCTTTATGGTTGAACAGGGTGATAAGGCTTATGAGCAGGGACTTTATGAAGGAGCTGTAACTAACTGGCAGAATGCCTTGAAGATCAATCCTAAGGCTAAAACTAATGATTTGCTGCAGGTAAGGATAGGCTTGGGGTATTTTGCTTTGGGCAAAGATGAACAGGCAAAAAAAGCTTTTAATGAGGCACTGAAAATTAATCCGAATAATTTAGAGGCTTATTATAATTTAGGCGAATTAGCCCGTAAAAATCAGGATTTTTTAGAAATGGAAAAATGCTATCAAAAATTGCTGGAGCTGAAAAGTGATGAAGAATTTTATTTTACCTACGGCTTAATAAAGCTTCGTTTAGGGAAAAAAGCTGAAGCGGCAGCAGCCTTTGAAAATGTGGTCAAGATCAATCCTGCCAATATTGGAGCTGTATTTAATCTGGGAGCTATTTATTATGACCAGAAGGATTATGCCATGGCTAAGGACTATTGGGCCAAGGCTTATAAAATGGACAGTCAAAACAGCAATTATGCTTATTATCTGGCTTTAGCCCATTACAGTCTGGGAGAAAAGAAAGAAGCGGCTGACTATTGCAAAAAGGCTTTAAAGCTGGATAAAGATAATAAAAAAGCAGAACAATTGTTAGCCTTGATTAATAAGAAGAAATGAACAAAATAATCTATGTGTTTGCTGCTGTTTTTCTTTTGCTCCTGAGCATTTTTTGCTTTTCTGGTTCAGATGAGTTAAAGGATGAGTGGACCTTTAAGCTGAATCAGGTTGAACCGCGGCTTTTAGATGTCCCTGATTATGGGAAAGGCTTAGTCCAGTTTTCTTCTGACAGCCAATACTTAGTGGCGGCTGAGGAGGAAGGGCTGGTTCGTCTGGTGCGGCTGAGTGATAAAAAGATAATCTGGAAAAAGAATTTGGGAGTAGGAGCCCTTAATTGTGCTGCTTTTTCTCCTGACCAGAAGCGGCTTTTTCTAGGGGAAAAAAGTCCTGAAGGCAAAATCAGCTGTCTTGATTTAAAAACCAAGAAGATAATCTGGTCCTACAGCGTAGGAGGAGATTTAAAGAGCCAGTTAATGAAAAAAAGCTATCCTACTATAAATAAGATTATGGTGGACAGTAAACGCAGAGCCGTTTATTTGGCAGCCGGCAGGTTTGAAAGGGTTAAGGCTGATGAATATATTTATTTCGGTCGTTTATATGCCTTAAATATGGCTGATGGCCGGCTTTTGTGGAAATTTCCGGCTCAGGAAAATATGGATTCCAACTGCCGCTATTTTGATTTTAAGGATGACCGCTTGGCTTTTAATACTACCGGAGGAACTAAACTCAGCCGGGCAATGAAATACCCTGCAGGCAGTATTTACTGCCTTGACTTAGAAGAGCAAAAGCTGCTGTGGCATAAATTGCTGAGCCCTTTAAAGCCTTATTTTTGGAAAGCCTCTTTTTCCTTTACGCCTAATTATTCAGCTGACGGGCAGTATTTGATCTGCTTTCCTAATGATGGACGCTTGTTTTTGCTGGACAGAGATGGGAAGGAGATTTGGCAAAAAGATGTAACGGCACCGAAAAAGGTTTTGGGCGGGATACCCTTATATGCTCCGGGAACCTTTGCTGAATTTTGGGGCAGCAGGATAATCGTCAGAACAGCGAATACGTATCAGGCGGGAAAAAGCGGTGCCTTAGTGCCTTTGGAGCATCCTGATGCCAACAGTATCCTTTGTTATGATTTACAGGGAAAACTGCTGTGGAAATGGCGGGCCAAGGGTTATATGCCGGGACAGTCTCTGTCTGGTGATAATCTGGTTCTGCCGGTAGAGAAAAATTTTCGTACTCTTGATGTCAATGTGCAGGGAGTTTATCTTTTAGATTTAAAACAGATAAAGCCATACTTAATGGAAGAATATCATTTGAAGGGAGGAGCAGCAGCAGCTGCAGTTTCACCTGACGGAAGGTATATTGCGGCCATAGAAGTGCCTCATGTCCTGCCTGACAGTCTAATAAAGCAGGGAAAATCGCAGCTGCATCTTTGGCTGAGAACTAAATAAAGAACAATTCAGGTATCTTTTTTAAAGATTGAAAAGGGAAGTCCGAAAACAGAAGCTTCTCTGTTTAACGGCGCAGTCCCCGTTGCTGTAAGCAGTGAATTGATAAATAAAATGCCACTGAAAAAATTTTTTTGGGAAGGTATTTATCAATGATGATCTGTAGCCAGAAGACCTGCCTGATTTTGTAAACTGATAACCTTCGGGAAGAGAGGTGAGGTAATGACA
>JBJDXG010000129.1:0-4289 GCA_051866555.1 bacterium
GATTTAAGGCTGCTTAATCAGGCGAAGGAAGGTCAGGTAAGAGCTGCTTTGGATTTGGTGATACGGGGAATTAAAGAACAAAACGGTCAGCTTTTAGCCAAGGGCAGTACGCTTAGTGCTTTGGCGCACCAGAGCATTTTAAGCAAGCCGAATTTGGAAGAGATTTTGGCTGAGGTGCTTAAGCTTGGTGCCTGGGGAATTAATATTGCCCACAGCGGAACGGTGATCGGGGTGTTATTTGATCCCGCTTTTTTAGATGATTATTCCTGGTATGCGAGGATAGAGAAAGCTTTGGGCAGGTCAGCTCTGGCGGCTTGCCGTTTGATTGACGGGGGGAGAAAGAAGGATGCAGATTAGTCAGAAAAAGCATGGCGGCAATGTTTGGGCAGCCAGCAGTAAATCGGGAAAAAGGATAGAAGATATTTTAGATTACAGTGCCAACATCAGTCCCTTGGGAACGCCGGAGGGGGTAAAACAGGCGATTTTACGGACATTAGATCAGCTTATTCATTACCCTGACCCTGATTCGCTTGAATTGCGGTCTCAGCTTGCTCGCATGCTGCCGGTGGATAAGGAGCAAATCATTGTAGGCAACGGCTCGGCTGAACTTATTTATCTGCTGGTTAAGACCTTGCAGCCGAAGAAAACTCTTCTGCTGCATCCTACTTTTTCTGAATATGAATTTGCAGTCAGGTCGTTTAAGGGTGAGCTGGAATTTTTAGAGCTGCGGCCGGAAAACCAGTTCCGTCTGCCGGCGGTTCAGGTTTTGGAGCGCTTGGAGGCAGTTGACCTGCTGTTTATCTGCAATCCCAATAATCCGACCGGCTGTCTTACCCTGCGGGAGGACTTGCTGAAGATAATAGAAAAGGCTCAGAGTACGGGAACCTTTGTGGTGGTCGATGAAGCCTTTATGGATTTTGTTTATCAGCCGGAATTATACAGCATTTTAGATAAGGTGAAGGATTATTCTCATCTTTTTGTTCTCCGGTCTTTAACTAAATTTTATGCTTTGCCGGGCTTAAGAATAGGAGCAGGCTTTGGACAGGAGGAATTGCTGCGGAGGATGAATGATTTAAGAGAGCCGTGGACGGTGAACAGCTTAGCTCAGGCTGCGGCCAGGGAAGCTCTTTTGGATTATGCTTATGGGGAGAGGCTGCAAAAGCTGATTTGGCAGGAAAAAGAATTTCTTTTTGCAGGTTTGAGTAAGGTTAAAGGGGTAAAGCCTTATCCTCCTTCGGTTAATTATATTTTTCTGGATATCAAGGATACGGGCAAAACTGCTACTCAATGGACTGAGCTCTTAGCATGTCGGGGAGTATTGGTTAGAAACTGCAATACCTATCCGTTTTTGGGAGAAGGGTATCTTCGGGTAGCGGTAAGAGGAAGAGAAGAAAATGAACAGCTTTTGCGGGCATTTAATGATGTCAGATAAGAGTGGTTTAAAGAAGTCTATTCAGTCCTTTTCTCCATCCGATGAGCAGGAAAAGAGGGATAAGGAGCTGATGCTTCTCTATCTGGAGCAGTTTCCCGATATTCTGCTGCGGCAAAATACGCTGGCTCACTTTACGGCTTCTTCCTGGATCGTTAATCCGGAGAAAACCAGGGTTCTTTTGATTTATCATAATACTTATGACAGCTGGGCCTGGACCGGCGGTCATGCTGACGGTGAGGCTGACCTTCTGCGGGTAGCGGTTAAGGAGGCGAGGGAAGAGACCGGAGTTGAGCTTTTTCAGGTGCTGAAAGATGAACCTTTTTCCTTGGAAATTATTTGTGCCAACGGTCATTATAAAAGAGGGGAATACGTTTCTTCTCATCTGCATCTCAATCTTACTTACCTGTTGGAGGCTGACGAGAATTCTGCTCTGCGGATTAAAGAGGATGAAAACAGCGGAGTACGCTGGGCCGGATTAGACGAAGTTTTCCGTCTGTCAAGCGAACCTTGGATGAAGAAAATTTATACTAAGCTTAATAGTAAGCTATTGCAAAAATGAGGCAGGTTTTAACCTGTCTTTATTTTTTTAGCTGATTGTGATAATATATTAGATAAAAATGTAAACGGGAAAGGATTGAAGATATCATGAACATAGCAGAACAGTTTAATATAATTTCTCAGGAATACGATTCCGGCAGAAGAAAATTTATTCCCTGCTTTGATGAATACTATGATTTGACTACTGAATTTGTAGCCAGTTCTATCAATAAGCCCTCAAGAATTCTTGATTTAGGCGCTGGAACCGGACTGCTTACCAGCTATTGGTATCGGCATTTTCCTGAGGCAGATTTTGTCTTGACTGATATTGCAAAAGAAATGCTTGAAGTTGCGAAAAACAGATTTGCCGGGCTTAAAAATGTAAGCTATGAAGTGTCGAACTATAAAAGTGAATTGCCTGCCGGAGATTTTGACGTTATTATTTCTGCTCTTTCCATTCATCATTTGGAGAAGGAAGAAAAAAGCGGGTTGTTTCATTCGATATATGAAAAGCTTTCTCCAGGAGGCTGCTTTATAAATTATGACCAGTTCTGCGGTGATACTGATTTTATTACCAAAAGCTATGATGAATATTGGCTGAGATTTTTGGAAACAAGCGGTTTATCGGCAGAGGAAATTGAAAAATGGCAAAAGCGCAGATTGTTTGACCGGGAAAATTCTGTTTCTGAAGAGATATCCATGATAAAAAAAGCTGGTTTTACAGTCTCAGAATGTATTTATTCCAGACAAAAATTTTCGGTGATTTTTTCAATGAAATAAATATTGCTTTAGATGTATTTGATAATAATAACGGGCGGTTTTACCGCCCGTTATTATCTTATTGAAGAGGTTGCAATTTTTAATAAAAAATGATGATATAAAAGGAAAATTATCTGCATATAGTTTATCAAAAACCGATGAAATTATTAAATGGGAAAATTTTATATTTAAAAAGGAATTTATTGTTTTTTTGCTTATTCTTGTTTCCAGTAAAATCAAAGAGGGACTTAGTGAGGTGAAAAGCTTGTCTGGACATATAGCAGAAATAATATTATCTCTTTCTTGTGTACTGAGTACGGGTTTAGCTATTAAAATCTTAGATGATTATTTAGACCGTGAAATTGATGAGCTTGCTGGGAAGGATACCTTTGTCCAATTTTTTCAGCAGTCAATTTTACCATATGGCTTATTATTTTTGGCTTTTGGTCTTACTTTGGAACCGAAGCTTGGCGGTTCTCTTTTTTTAGCCAGTTATGCTGTGGGCATGTTTAAACAGCAGGAGCAAATTTATCCCTGTAAACTGTCAGGCTGGCAGGAAATTGTGCTTTCTTGTTTTCTGGGGTCATTTTTATACGGCTGGTTTGATTTTTTATCTGCTTTAAGTATTATTTTTTTTGTTCAACTGCTTGATGATTTTTATGATTATAAGATAGAAAAAGAGACTGATAAAAATAACTATTTTAGGCAATATGATAAAATTACAGTATTCTGTTTATTGGTTATGTTTGCCTCTTTAAGTGTTTTTTTAGATTTGGTTAAATTATTATTAGTTTTAGGGGTGACTCCTTTTATTATCTGCTTATCGGAAAAAAGAAAGGAGCCCAGAAAAATGGTGGTTTCCTTTTTAATTCTTCTTCTTTGCTTAGGCTTTTTAATTGGTTACTTTGTGGGTAAATCTGTCACTTAACAAAGAACCCATATTGATATTTCAGCTTATTATATGTAATGCTTTTCAAGCATAGTAAATCATTAAATACAAGTATTTGTTCTTATATAGAATAGAATATATAATAATTTTAGAGGCTAGCCTGATTATATAAAAATGGAAGGTGATTTTGTAATGAACTTTATTAGTTGCTGTAAGTTATTTACCATGCTTATGTGTGGAATATTGCTTTTGGGTACGGCTAAAACTGCTTTTGCCTCAGAAGTGGTAAGTGATGCTGATAATTTCTATAAAAGCGATAAGGTGAAAATAAAAAAAGTTGAGTTTAAAAATCAGTACAATATGAAAATTGTTGGCAATTTATTTATTCCTGAAAATATGGATATGAATACTAAAAATCCTGCAATTATTGTCGGACATCCAATGGGGGCTGTAAAAGAACAAAGTGCTAATCTTTATGCTGTTAAAATGGCAGAAAGAGGTTTTGTTGCTTTATCAATGGACTTGTCCTTTTGGGGGGAAAGTGAAGGTCAGGTAAGAAATAGTGTTTCTCCGGACATTTATGCAGAAGCTTTCAGTGCTGCTGCTGATTATTTTGGAGTACAAAGCTTTGTTGACCGGGATGGAATAGGGGTTATTGGCATTTGCGGCAGC
>JBJDXG010000130.1:0-4252 GCA_051866555.1 bacterium
AAGTCCGGCAGTAGGGGCGGCGGCTGAGCCTCTTTCCCTGGCATATACCGTCTGGTATCTCGTCTGATCCTCCAGCTTTTCAGTAATATAAGGCGGCAGAGGCATTTGCCCCAATAAATCCAGAACCTCATTAAAAATTCCCTGATAAACAAAATGAACGAGTCTGCCGCCGGATTCAGTAAAATCCTTTATCTCGCCTATCAGCTCTCCCCGGCCAAAAACAACTCTGGTTCCCGGCTTCAGCTTCTTCCCCGGCTTCACCAGGCATTCCCAGACATCATCGCCTGAATCCCGCAAAAGCAGCAATTCAGCCTTAGCCCCGGTTTCTTCCTTTTGCCCTAAAAGCCGGGCAGGAATGACCTTAGTATCGTTAAAAACCAGCAAATCGCCCGGTACAAGATAATCAGCAAGATCAGTAAAAGTCTTATGCTCTACAGTTTTTTCAGCCCGGTTAAGAACCATGAGACGCGAACCATCTCTTTGAGCTAAGGGATGCTGAGCAATCAGCTCTTCCGGCAAAAAATAATCAAAATCGGCAACCTTCATGCTTTTCCTTCATCCTCATTTCTTAAAAAATATATTGCCTATAAGACTTAAAATAATGCTGGCTACCAAACAGGTCACCCAGGGAAAATAAAAGGTAAAATGCCCCTTGCTTACATAAATATCTCCCGGCAGACGACCAATGCCGGGAATTTTACTGAGCAAAAGCAAAAATAAACCTAAGCCGCTTATTCCAAGTCCTAATGAAATCAACAATTTTCCTATTCCGTCCATACTCTGTTATTTCCCTTTCTTCTTACGATAATACCGTTCTTTTTCACTGTAAATACAGCCGCAATATGGCTGACGGTACAGATTAAGCTCCAGACTTTTAGCTACTCCCTGCTTCCAGCCGGTGCGAAAATCCGCATAATAAAATTTCACCCCATATTTACGTCCCATATTTTCTCCGATTTGTCTGATCAACTCATGCTTCTGATAAGGACTGACCAAAAGGCTGGTCGTATAATAAGGAAATTTTCCTTTTTTAGCTATTCGGGCAGCTTCCTCAAGCCGCATGGCATAGCAGGACGAGCAGCGCATTTCCTCACGGTAAACAGCCGCCTGCAAAAACTTTTCCAGTTCATAGTCCTCTTCCCGAAAAGAAATAGTAGGTACCTCTTCAAGAGCGCTCCAGGAACGAAAGGCCAAAAGGCGCCGTTCATACTCCTGATAAGGATGAATATTAGGGTTATAAAAAAAAGCTGTCACCTTAAAGCCCTGCTGCCTTAAAAAATCCAAGGGATAACAGCTGCAGGGGCCGCAGCAGCTATGCAGCAATATTTTATCCATCTTTCTGCACCTCGATATTAAAATGCTGATAAGCTAAGGGAGCCGCCATCCGGCCTCTGGGAGTACGGTCAATCATCCCTAACTGCAATAAAAACGGTTCATAAACATCCTCTACCGTATCAGCTTCCTCGCCAATAGCCGCCGCCAGTGTTTCTACCCCAACCGGACCGCCCTTGAACTTTTGGATGATCGTCAGTAATAATTTGCGGTCGATCTGGTCTAAACCATAATCATCAATTTCCAGCAGCATAAGACCGTTTTTCGCCGCTTCCAGAGTAATCCTGCCGTCAGCCTTGACCTCGGCATAGTCCCTGATTCTTTTCAGCAGGCGATTGGCGATTCTGGGCGTGCCGCGTGACCTTTTAGCTATCTCTTCAGCTCCCGCCCGGTCTATTTCCACCTGAAGTATTTCCGCCGCTCTGGTAACAATATAAGTCAGATCCTCCGGCTGATAAAACTGCAAATGGCTGATAACTCCAAAGCGATCCCTCAACGGAGCAGTCAAAAGGCCGATCCTGGTCGTTGCTCCGACCAAAGTGAATTTCGGCAGCTCAATACGCACCGAACGGGCAGCCGGCCCTTTCCCGATAATAATATCCAGCACGCCATCCTCCATAGCCGGATAAAGAATCTCCTCTACCATTTTATTTAAACGATGAATCTCATCAATAAATAAAACATCATACGGCTGCAGATTGGTTAAAATAGCAGCCAGGTCACCCGGCCGGTCAATCGCCGGACCAGAGGTTATCTTTAAATTAACTCCCATTTCATTAGCAATGATATGAGCCAGAGTAGTTTTCCCCAACCCCGGCGGACCATACAGCAAAACGTGATCCAAAGGCTCATTTCTGCGTCTCGCAGCCTCAATAAAAATAGCCAAATGCTCCTTGACCCTGGACTGACCAATATACTCTTTTAAAAAGCGAGGTCTGAGATTAAGCTCATATCCCGCTTCATCCTCGTCCTGCAAATGAGCTGAAATCAATCTTTCTTCCATTTTTCCTCCTATGGCGTTAAGTAGCGCAACGCCTGCGGCAACAATTTATCCGCGGTTTTCCCACTGTTTTCCGGCATTTTTCTCACTGCCGCTGCCGCTTTACGAGCTTCCTCTTCTGAATAACCAAGTGCCGTTAAAATCTCTGTCAGCTCCTCTGCTGCTCCGTTTAAGCTGCTGCCTGCAATCTTAAACGCTGAAAGCTGCATTTTGTCCTTTAATTCCAGGACTATCCGTTCAGCCGTCTTTTTCCCTATGCCGGGAACTTTGGTAAACAAAGCCGTATCACCCTCACTCATTGCCTGTCCAATCTCACTGAGACTAAGACAGGATAAAATGCTGAGTGCCACCTTAGGCCCTACTCCCGATACCTTTAAAAACAGCTCAAATATTCTCTTTTCCTCTTGTTCCTTAAAGCCATATAAGCTCCAGCTGTCCTCTTTAACGGCAAGATAAGTATAAAAAGCAGCTTCTTCTCCCAAACGGCAGTTACTTAATTCCCTGCCGGTCAAAAAAACAGCATAGCCAAGACCTGAAGCAGTCAATAATAATACCCTGTCGCTTTCCAGGGCTAAGACCTTTCCCCTGATATAAGCCAGCATTATCTTATTCCCTCCAAACGCCAGGAATAGGCTGTGCAGATAGCTACCGCCAAAGCATCAGCCGTATCGTCCGGCTGAGGGACCCGGGGCAGCTTCAGCAGAGTTTTTACCATATACTGCACCTGTTTTTTATCCGCCCGGCCATGACCCACCAAGGCCTGCTTTACCTGCAGCGGAGTATATTCCCTGATTTCCTTTCTCGCCTTAGCAGCAGCTAAAAGAACTACCCCTCTGGCATGACCAACGGCCAAAGCATTAGTCACATTGCGGTTAAAAAACAATTCCTCAACTCCGACAAAATCGGGCTGATATTTTTTTAATAATTCTTCAAGACCATTATTAAGCTGCAGGAGCCTCTCGGCTAAAACCTCTTTAGAGCTGGTTTCCAGACAGCCATAGTCAATTACTTCAAAGGAATCAGCCTTATAGCGAAGAACACCGTAGCCCATTCTGGCTGTTCCCGGATCTATTCCTAAAATAATCATCATCTTTTCCTCCGTTTTATCATTTCTATGATAATATATTTTAGGATAAAATGCAAAGAAGTTGCTCAAAATTTGAGCAACCTTTTACTCATCACTGTAGCCGGCCAGTCCTTCTAAGACCTCCAGCATTTCCTGCTCGTCTTCAGCAATTATGCCGCGTTCTAAATCCTTAACTTCCTGCTGAGGTAACTTAGCCGCAGCTATCTTCGTCTTTTCCTTTAAAATCAGCTTTTTATCCGGCTTTTGAGTATAAATGACTACATAGCCATCCTTGATACCTAAACAAAACCGGTCTTTTTTTACCCCATCGGCCTGATCCTTTACAACTAAAGTAAGACAGATCTGCTCCGGAGTAAATTTCTCAATCGTCCAGCCATTATATAAACGGGCTAAATCTTCTTTAGTCAAGCCTACCATATCAGCACTGGTCTTGATCCTGCCGACCTCGGTCTGGCCCGTTTTTTCATAAATGATCTTAGTTTTAATTTCTGTCTTTTCTGTAATCGTAAGCCGCGGCTTTTGCCCTTCACTGACAAAAAGCGGTGAAGCACCATTATGCCAAGCCACCTCTTTAAAGAACAAAAAAGAAAAACAAAAGCTCATAATCATTATCCCGCTGAAGATAATAAACCATCTTTTATTGATCCTCAAAAAAACCCCCCCTTTGCTTTTATAAGCCTATTATTTCCAGCAAAGAAAGGGTTTATGCAGTTTAGTCTAATAATTCATCAGGAAAATCAGCGTTAGTATAAACTGCCTGAACATCATCATGCTCTTCTAAAAGATCAAGCAGCTTCAGCATCTTTTCTGCCGTATCTCCCTCTAAAGCGATA
>JBJDXG010000131.1:0-4206 GCA_051866555.1 bacterium
TAAGAAAAAAACAAACTTACTTTTCTCCTTCATTGAACCTCAAATATTTGACTGTTTTTTTATTATAACACAGACTTTACTTACCTTCAAGCCTTTGTCTTACTGCTTCATATAAGAGAATGCCGGAGGCAATGCCGACATTGAAGGATTCAGTCCTGCCCGGCATCGGTATCCTGACCTTCAGGTCAGCCATATCCCGCACTGTCTGACTGATACCGTTCCCCTCATTGCCCAGACAAAGCATTAAGGGCTGGACAAAATCCGCCTGACTGCAATACAGCTCAGCATCTAAATCACCTGCTGCTAAAACTATGCCCTGCTCTTTGACCTCGGACAAAAAGCCGGCCAAATCATCAACGGCAAAGACCGGCAGATAAAATAAGGCTCCCATAGTAGAGCGCACTGTCTTTTCACTGTATAGATCTGTCGTTCCCCGACTGAGAAAAACGGCATCAGCCGCCAGAGCCGCAGCCGTTCTGATGATAGTGCCTAAGTTCCCCGGGTCCTGCACACCATCGACCAGAACGGCGAGCAGATTTTCCTTTTTCCGCCAGACAGACTGCCAGTTGTCCTGCCTTTGCTCTGCTACGGCGATAACTCCCTGATCAGTTTCTGTGTCGGTAAGAGCGGACAGAACCTTAGGCGTACAAGGGTAAAGCGGCACTCCCCGCTTTGCACAGAGAGCGTGCAGTGCCTGTCCCCTTTCGGAATCTAAAAGGCGGGAGCTGTAAAGGACTGAATGCAGGGGCCAGTCCTTATGCAATGCTTCCTCTAAAATTCTGATACCCTCCAGCAAAAAGAGCTTTTCCCGGGTACGGTATTTTTTCTGCTTTAAATTGCGTATCCTCTTAATCAGCGGATTATGCAGACTGCTTATGGCCTCCATGCTTATAATTCCTTCAGGAGAGCAAAAAATTCCGGAAAGGACACCGCCGCACATTCTGCTCCGTTGATTACGGTTTCCCCGTCAGCATTAAGACCGGCTACTGCCAGAGCCATCGCCATACGGTGGTCATGGTAGGTTGCACATTCTGCTCCGTGCAAAGGCTGTCCGCCGCGAATAATCATGCCGTCCGGCTTTTCCGTAATATCCGCTCCCATTTTTCTCAGCTCAGCAACTACTGCTGCAATTCTGTCAGTTTCCTTAACTCTTAATTCAGCCGCATCGGAAATGACCGTTTCTCCATCGGCCAAAGCGGCAGCCACAGCTAAAATAGGGATCTCATCAATTAAACGCGGTATCATTTCCCCGCCGATATTCACACCGTGCAGACTGCTGTTTTTCACTAAAATATCGCCTGTCGGCTCACCGGCAATGGTTTCCTCCCGCAAAATCTCGATATCCGCTCCCATAGCTTTAAGCACATCAATAATTCCCGTTCTGGTCGGGTTAAGACCAACATTGGTCAGGACAATCTCCGCCTTCTCAGCTGCTGCACCGGCAACCAGGAAGAAGGCCGCTGAAGAAATATCACCCGGTACTGTTATTTCCTGCCCTGTCAGCTTAGGATGTCCCTTAATCTGCACTTTTAAACCTGAGGTTTCCAGCTCAGCCCCAAAGGACCGGAGCATTCTTTCGGAATGGTCACGGGACAAATAAGGCTCAGTAACAGAGGAAACTCCGTCTGCATACATTCCGGCCAAAAGGAGAGCTGATTTCACCTGAGCGCTGGCCACAGGCAGAGCATAATCGCTAGGAATAAGCTCAGCCGGCAGCACTGTAAGGGGAGCTAAAGTGTTGTTCTGCCGTCCGTAGATTTTGGCCCCCATAGCACTCAGCGGCTTGATCACCCGTCCCATAGGGCGGCTGCATAGTGATTGGTCACCTGCCAAAACCGAATAAAAATTCTGTCCGGCCAGAATACCCAAAAGCAGCCGGGTGGTCGTGCCCGAATTGCCGGTATTTAAAAGGCATTCCGGCTCTTTCAGGCCATGCAGTCCCTGACCAGTAATCTCCAAAAGCTCGCCGTCATCTCTGATTTCAATTCCCAAAGAGCGAAAGCAGCTCACCGTACTCAAGCAGTCCTCTCCTCTTAAAAAGCCGCGCACAACAGTACGCCCTTTAGCCAAAGCGCCAAACATGATGGCACGATGAGAGATTGATTTATCTCCCGGCACCTGAACCCTGCCCTGCAATTTATTTTTAGGTGCAATTTTTATTTGCATAACATCATTCCTTTCCGACAAACAGGAATCTGATCACGAAATTCTTTGATTTCCGCTAAAATTTCCAAAAGCTCCTGACTGTTATCATTTTCTATAACGTTCCGCAGCTCGGCTAATAATTTCTCAAAAAGTTCAAGCGTATCCAAAAGAGCCGTTTTATTGGCAGAGAAAATATCCCGCCACATGACCGGGTCACCGCTGGCAACTCTGGTCGTATCCCGAAAGCCGCCGGCCGCAATTTCAACTATTCCCG
Source organism: bacterium (assembly GCA_051866555.1). Lineage (GTDB taxonomy): Bacteria > Bacillota > JBJDXG01 > JBJDXG01 > JBJDXG01 > JBJDXG01. Next base: position 2,420 of record JBJDXG010000131.1, read on the forward strand.
GCTGCTTTTTCGCCAGATAACCCAGAAGGCGCACCATATTTACCGCTAAAAGGTGAGGCAGGTGGCTGACTGCTGAAACGGCAGCATCATGCTCCTCAAGCGGCATGACTATCGGTCTGCTGCCGATCAGCTCTGCCATCTTCTGCAATAAATGCAGATCCTCAAGCCGCGTTTTGTCAGTTGGAGTGAGCAGGTAAACTGCCCCGCTGAAGATGCTGCTGTTAGCGGCATCAATGCCCGATTTTTCCGAGCCTGCCATCGGATGGCCGCCGAGAAAATAAATATCAGGCGGCAGAAATTCCTCTATCTCCCGCACTATACTCTGCTTAGTGCTGCCGACATCGGTTACCAGACAGCCCTTCTTCAAGGCAGGCAGAAGCTGTTTTAACAGTCCTGCGGTTATGCCGACCGGAGTGGCTATGATCAAGATATCTATATCATGCAGCCCTGAAGCAAAATCAGTGCTTCCCCGGTCGATTATTCCGCGTGCCAGAGCCTGCTCCAAAACAGACTGCTGCCGGTCAAGGCCTATCACTTCCTGCCCTACCTTATGTCTTTTCAAGGCTCCGGCTAAGGAAGCACCAATCAGCCCCAACCCCAGAACGGCAATCTTTTTATAACGCAGAGAATTTTTCTCCTGCAAAAGCCGGGAATCGTCATAGACCGGATAAGAGCCTAAAATTTTCAAAAAGGTAGTCTTTTCCTCTATGCCGGCGAGAGTTTCCCGCACTACCTGTTCTTCCCGATGGCCGATGAAATCAATAAAAAAGATATATTCGCCCAGATTGCGCTTGGACGGCCGGGATTCAATCCTGGTCAAATTGATTTCCGGCAGAGCAAATTCACTCATAATCGCCGCCAGTCCTCCGGGACGGTCACGCTCCAGAGAAAAAGCGATAGAGGTTTTATCTCTGCCGGTCAAATCATGGTCTTTTTTCGCCAAAAGCAGAAAACGCGTATTATTATCATCAACGTCCTGAATAGAGGCCGCTAAAACATGCAGATTATACAATTCCTGAGCAGTTTCTGTGCCAATAGCCGCCCATTTTTCCTCACTCTCAGCTACCAGGCTGACCGCTGCTGAGGTACTGTTGGCAGAACGGATCTGCGCCTTGGGAAAATGCTCCTCTAAATACGTTCTGCATTGAGCCAAAGGCTGAGGATGGGAGTAAATTACCTCCACCTCTTCAAACTTAACCCCCGGCCTTGCCAAAAGATAATGGTTGATCGGCAGAATTATTTCCTCCTGAATTTGCAGATCAACCCTATGCACCAGCATATCAAGAGTTACATTGATAGCTCCTTCAATCGAATTTTCCGTCGGCACCAGGGCATAATCAGCCTCACCTTTTTCCGCAGCCATAATCACCTCCGGTATCGTATCATAGGGCATAGGTTCAGCCGTCTTGGCCAGAGGATGTCTTTTCAGAGCCTCATCACTGAAAGTTCCCCTGGGCCCTAAAAATGCTATCTTCAAAATCAGCCTACCTTTTTGCCGAACAAATCACCGATTGGACGCAGCTCATTCAATAATTCAGCAAATTGCTCCGGCACTAAAGACTGAGGCCCGTCACATAATGCTTTTGCCGGATTATTATGCACTTCAATCATCAGTCCGTCAGCACCGACAGCAACAGCGCCTTTAGCTAAAGGAGCTACTAAATCACGTTTGCCGGTAGCATGGCTCGGGTCAACCACGATTGGCAGATGGCTTAATTTTTTAATCACCGGTACAGCACTTAAATCCAGCGTATTTCTGGTCGCCGTTTCAAAGGTTCTGATACCGC
>JBJDXG010000132.1:0-4185 GCA_051866555.1 bacterium
CTGATTATTTATCTGAACATGGTATTTTGGGTTATGCCTATAACAATGAAACATTGCAGAAGGTGAATAATGGCAGTTCGCGCGCTGGCAATAATCCTTTAGTTGTTAAGGCTGTTGGTGTGGAGAACCATAATTATAATGTTGTAGTCAGCGTTGAAGATGGTGATTTTATCTTATCTGCTAACCAAAGAGATCAGTTTTTGCAAAGCTGTTCTGTTATGGTTAAAAAAGAGGGATAGTAATGCGAAAAACAATTATTTTTATTCTGTTTGTATCAGTTTTATGCGGGGCATTAAATATTGTTGCTGAGGCCGAAGAAAGAAAAAAGATAGCAGTTTTTGATTTTGATGCCAGCTGTACGGAATATCCTCAGTTGGGGTTAGGTGTAGCTGAAACCTTAATTGTAGAATTACTGAATAATAAGGCTTATCAAATAATAGAAAGAAAAGAATTAAGAGGAGTTTTGGATGAGCAGGGATTGGGGCTTTCCGGAGCAATAGATTCTTCAACAGCTATAAGAACAGGAAAGGTGCTCGGTGCTGATTATATTTTACTGGGAACGGTTTTAAATGCTGTGAAGGATAAGACCAGAGTTAATGCGGGAGATGTCAGCTTTGGTCAGGACAAAGCAGTGATTGATGTTTCTGCCAGACTGATTAATTCTGAAACAGGGGAAATTATCTTTGCCGCTAAAGGCAGAGGAGATAAAAGCGGCTCCGGATTTAACTTTAAGAATTTCTCTTATGAAGAATTTAATGCCAGTGCCTGGGGGGCAGCTTCTGAAGAAGCAGTAAGAGAAATTGTTGGAAAATTAAATAAATTAAATCCGGTTAGAGGCTACATAATAGAATTTGATAACGAGGATAACATTTATATTGATTTAGGTTCAAGCGCAGGAGTGAAGAAAGGGGATAGGTTTGAAATTTATGAGGAAGGAGATGCCATAGTTCATCCTATCAGTAAAAAAATAGTTGCAGTAAAAAAGATTAGACTTGGTATCCTGAAAATTAAAGAGGTTATAGATAAGGAGGTATCTATCGGTCAACTGGAAGAGGGCAGCAGGAGTAAGATTCATAAAGGAGTTAGAGTAGTTATTAAATGAGCCTGAGCGAGGTGTTGAAGTTGAAAAAAACTATTTATATGTTGTTTATCTTATATTTTCTTAATTTTATGATTATTTCAGCAGAAGCGGGAAGTAATATTTTCAGAGCCAATTTATCAAGACTTAATCTAATGAACAGCAGTTCTGTCAAAATAATACCTTTGGGCGGGGATTTAGCAGAAGAGAGTATAGAAGGAAATAATAATACTTCCTCAGAAATGCAGGATAATTATGACCGCGGTAATGACAGCTCAGATTATATGGAAAATGAAGAAGCCTCAGATGAAAATAGTTATGTGGATACAGAGGGTGAGCTTGATAACTCAACAGTATCAGATGAAAATAATTATATTTATAACGATACGAGTGATGACAATATTGTTGGAAGCACAGAGGAAAACGAGGATTTCTCTGCCTATAAACAAGATATGAGTAAAGATTATATTGTTGCTCCTACAGCTAAAACTCCGGAAAAACGCCAGTGGAATAATTTATTTTCTACTGAGGGCTTATAGCTTATGAAAAAAAGTGTTTTATCATGTATTTTTATGGTTATTGCTTTGTTTATATTGCCAATGTCGGCTGAAGCGGCTGTTATTACTGTTACCGGAAGAGGAATAAGTGAACAGACTGCTTTAGATGATGCATTTCGCAATGGAATAGAAAAAGCTGTTGGAGTGTTGGTTGAGAGCAGAACGGTTGTAAAAAACTATCAATTAATTGAAGATAAAATTTATACTCAGGCGAGAGGCTTTATTCAGGATTATACTGTTTTAAATAAGCTTAAGGACGGTGATCTCTTTACTTTATCAGTAAAATTAGAAGTTAATACTGAGCCTAAATCAGAATTATATGACTTGCTGCAAAAATTAAAATTAATTAATTATGTTTTAGATAATCCCAGAATTGCAGTTATGATAGAAGAAAAAAACTTAGACCAGTCGGATAATTATTCTGTGGCTGAAAAATCAATTATTAATGAGCTGAAAAAATCAGGGTTTAATCGCATATTGGAAACTAAAAAATTATTGCAGTTTAAGGATAAAGAGACAGAAAAGTTAGCTTTTATGCTGAATAAGAGTGAAGGTATTGATTATCTGGTAATTGGAGAAGCGAAAACAGAGCTGATAGGCAGAGTTTTGGAAAGCAGTCTTATATCCTGCCGTTCTTCTCTGGAAGCCAATTTTATTAAAGCAGATACTGGACAAGTTATTGCAACGGAAAATTTTATTTCGCAGGGGGTAGATATTAATAAATATTTAGCTGGTAAGAAAGCCTTAAGTGACGTTGGCAGACAAATGGGGAAATATATGGCAAAGGAGGTGCTGAATTATGCCAGCTCCGGTCAGCAGCAGGTCAGCTTCTTAGTGAAAAATCTTTTGGCTTTTGAGAAGGTAAACGAATTGGAAAGAAAGCTGCTTACGATTGCCGGAGTTAAGGGTGTGCATATTCGGGAATATAAATCCGGAGAAGCTGTTGTTGATGTTGAATATATTGGTTCATTAGGCGGCATTAATGCTTATTTACCAACAATTGGTGTGAAGGTATTAAATAAGAGCAGTAATCTTTGGGTTATAGATGGGAGTGAGATTTGATGCAGAAAAGGATTATTTGTTTTAGTTGTTTATTGGTGGCTTTAGGTATTTTTTTTATGATAATGCCTGCTGATGCTAAAGAGGTAACTTTAGGCGTTTTAGATTTTGCTGTTACCGGAAAGGAACATAAGGGAATTGGAAAAAGCATTGCTAGAGCTATAGAGACTAAGCTAATTAATAGTACCTCTTTTAAAATCATTGATACTGGTGATATTGCTAAGCAATTTTATGGAAATGGAGATGATTATGTAAGTTTAATTTCTTATGGTTACGCTGGTGAGAGATTAAATGAAGATTATATATCCAAATATATGAAACATTTTTTTAGTAATTCAAATTATGACTATATTTTAACAGGTGTTGTAAGTATAAATGAAATGGATTCATCATTTCCTATTTTTGGCACTGAAATAAGTAAAAATACTAAGACTGTGACTATAAAAATGGTGCTGGTAGATGTTGATTTAGGTGAGAGCCGTAAAATCAGCAAAGGAAAAAATAAAAAGTATAGTTATGGAATTTGTTATAAAGGATTTAGTTTAGATCAATGGTCGGAAAGTGATAGTTGGAAAGTATCTGAAAAACTATTTGAACAATTGCTGGATGATATAATTGAAATTAGTCCTCCTCTAGGTACGGTGATGAAGACAGAAGGGAAAAACGTTTATTTGGATTTAGGAAAAGAAAAAGGGGTAAAAACAGGACAAAGATTTAGTTTATTTGCTGAAGGAGAAGTTTTTAAACATCCTAAAACTGGAAAAATATTATATACTGAAGAAAATGTATTGGGGGAAATACAAATAACTGAAGTTGGAGAAGGGTATTCCGTTGGAACTTTAACAAGAGGTTTACAGACTAATGAGATAGTTTCAGGGGTAACACAGGCAAGAATGATTGTAGAATAATTTTTAAGCTAGGAGATGAGATGAATGAAAAAAATGTTTATTTGTTTATGCTGTTTATTATTTATATTCAGTTGTAATTTTGCTTGGGCAGCAACAGGGCAGAATAAAAATAAAATTCAAGAGCTATGGGCAAAGGCAGATAAGTTAAGGGAAAATGGTGATTTTGAGCAAGCGATAAAATTATATACTAAAGCTATAAGCATTAAGCCTAATTCTGCTGAAGCTTACTTCAGAAGGGGTGGATGTTATAGCTCATGGTTCTATAGTGATCATAATAATTCACAATTTGGAGCTAATAGTATCTCTATAAATTATATTCAATCGGCTTTGGCTGATTATACTAAGGCAATAGAATTAAATCCGTCTAATTTGGATTATTATTTTAACAGGGCTCTTTTATATAAAGATGATGAAAAGAAATTAAGTGATTATCGGAAAATGGTAGAATTAACAACTGCCAAAATAGCTAAAGCGCCTGATATAACTTCTTATTATTATAAGAGAAGGGCAGAAACAATGATTGATGGTGTTATTCAGATGGCTGAAAATAGAAAACATTTGGCTGAAATGAGAGAACATTCTT
>JBJDXG010000133.1:0-4183 GCA_051866555.1 bacterium
AGGAAAGTCTGGCTAACTCTGAATTTATTCTGAATGACATTGCGGAAAAAGGGGAATTTACTACTGAAAATCTGGCTTTGAGCAAGCAGGTCATCAACCATTTGGTAGAGGATATTATGGAAAACAGGGTGGTGCTGGAAAATAAGGAGAATATCTATCATCTTAATAATATTATAGACAATCTGGTAGAACAGGATGTGCTCATGCATGATGTGGAAATGATCAGAAATCATGATGAATATACCTTTGTTCATTCGGTCAATGTCAGTGCTATGGCTGTTATTATTGGCCTGGCCTTTGATTATGATGTGGATGAACTGAAAAAATTAGGCCTGGCAGCGCTGCTGCATGATATAGGGAAGATTAAAGTTGATTCTGCCTTAATTAATAAGCCGGGTAAGCTGACAGCAGAAGAAAAGCTGATTATGAATAGGCACAGTCAGTATACCTATGAGCTTTTGCGGGAACGTCCGGAAATAGATGAGATAGTAGCTCTTTCTGCTTATCAGCATCATGAAAAATTTGATGGGACAGGTTATCCTCAGGGCTTAAAGGGGGAGGAGATCGTACCCTTTGCCAGAATCATTGCAGTGGCTGATGTTTATGATGCGCTGGTTACTGACCGCTCTTACCGCAAGAGCATGATGTCGTATGTGGCGGCTGAGATTATTCAGGCTTCCTGTTATACTCATTTTGATCCGGTAGTAGTCAAGGCTTTTATGCAGAATATAATTATCTATCCGGTTGGCAGTATGGTGGAGTTGAGTACGGGAGAAAAGGGGATAGTCTGCCGGATTAATCCTTCTATGCCGGCAAGACCGGTAGTTATAGTTGCTTTCAGTCCTTCCGGCAACCGCTATCTGCCGCCGAAAACGATTGATTTAATGAAATCTTTGACTGTATTTATTGTTAAAGTACATTCACCGGATAATTAAAGGAAGACCGATTGACGGTAAAGACAAGTAAGGCTTGTCTTTTTTTAATATTTGTATGCGAGAAAGGGTGATTTATGTGTTAAAGATAGGATGTCATTTATCATCTGCCGGAGGCTTTGCCGCAATGGGGGAGACTGCTCTGGCTATTAAGGCTAATACCTTTCAGTTTTTTACGCGTAATCCGCGCGGCGGGGCGGCTAAGGCTATTGACCGGGAGGATGCTCAGCAGCTGGTAGCTTTGATGCAGGAAAATAATTTTGCTAAAATCTTAGCCCATGCTCCTTATACCCTGAATGCCTGCTCTGCTGATGTTAAGGTGAGAGATTTTGCCCGGCGGACCTTTGCAGATGATTTGCAGCGTATGGAGTATCTGCCGGGGAATATGTATAATTTCCATCCCGGAAGTCACGTTAAGCAGGGGGTGGAAATCGGGATAAAATATATTGCTGAAATGCTGAATGAGATACTCTGGCCCAAGCAGACTACCCTGGTTTTACTGGAAACTATGGCGGGCAAGGGCAGTGAAATAGGCAGAAATTTTGCGGAGATAAGCTGTATTTTGGAGAAGGTCAATTTGGCAGATAAAATGGGAGTTTGTCTGGATACCTGTCATATTTATGATGCCGGCTATGATCTGGTTAATGATTTGGATGGAGTTTTAGAGGAGTTTGATAAAATTATCGGTTTGGAAAAATTGCAGGCTGTTCATTTGAATGACAGCAAGAACCCTTTTGCCAGCCGTAAGGACAGACATGAGAAGATAGGGCAGGGCAGTTTAGGCTTAAAGGCCTTGACCCAGGTTATTAATCACCCTGCTTTAAGGAACCTGCCGTTTTATCTGGAAACGCCGAATGAGCTTGCTGGTTATGCTGAGGAAATAAGAGTTTTGCGTTCTCTTTATCGGGAGGTGGAATGATGCTTGCCGTTTTGGGATATGAAATGAAGGAGATTGACCGGAGGATGATTGAGGAAATAGGCCTTCCGGGGATGGTTTTGATGGAGTCTGCGGGCCGTGCTGTAGTTAAGGAAATTGCGGCCTGCAAGGTAAAAAAGGTTTTAATTATTGCCGGCAGCGGCAATAATGGCGGAGACGGTCTGGTTATTGGCCGGTATCTTAAGGAGCAGGGCTGTGAGGTTACGGTTTGGTTAGCTGCCAGGAAGGAGAAGCTGCGCGGAGATGCCAGGCAGAATCTGCTGATTTTAGAGAAAATTTTAGCTCCGGCTAAGCTTAAGGAAATCTTAACCCCTGATGACTTAGTTGCCTGTGAGGCTGACCTGGAGCAAAGTGATTTGCTGGTTGATGCTTTGTTGGGCACAGGCTTAAAGGGCAATGTTTCCGGTCTGAAGGCGGATATTATCAGGCGGATTAATCAGACAGCAGTACCGGTCATAGCGGTTGATATACCTTCAGGACTAAATTCTGACACCGGTGAAATCATGGGGGAATGTGTCAAGGCAGAGAAGACGGTGACCTTTGGCTTTTTAAAGGTAGGCTTATGCCTTTATCCCGGCGTTGATTATGCCGGCGAGGTTATAACTGCTGATATCGGTATTGTTAAGCAGGTGACAGAAGATCTGAGGCATCACTATCTGGACAAGTCTGAAATGAGCCGGCTTTTGCCGCGAAGAGCCGGGGACAGCCATAAGGGCAGTGTTGGCCGCGTCCTGGTGGCAGCTGGTTCAAAAGGAATGCTGGGGGCAGCTCTTATGGCTTCTAAGGCGGCTTTAAGGGCCGGAGCCGGTCTGGTGACTCTGGCAGTGCCAGAAAGCCTGGTCCTGCCGGCGATGACTCAGCTGACTGAAGTTATTGTGCGGGGCTTGCCGGAATCGTCTTCCGGTTCTTTAGGACTATGCTCCTGGCATGCTTTACAGTCCTTACTGCCGAAAAATGATGTTTTGCTTTTCGGGCCGGGGATTTCTCACAATCCGGAAACAGAGCTGCTGACTTTGCAGATTTTAGAGAATACTGACCTGCCTTTGGTGCTGGATGCAGATGGCTTAAATTGTGCAGCAGCACACAGGGACTTTCTGGATAAAAAAAGAGCTGATCTCATCTTAACTCCTCATTGGGGTGAGATGGCGCGGCTGACAGGCAAAACTATTGAGGAAATAAAGCTTAATCGCCTTGATTTGGTACGGGATAAGAGCAGCCAGTGGAAATGTACTCTGGCTTTGAAGGGTGCCAGAACCTTAATTGGAGCTGGTGATGATGTATATATCAATTCTACCGGCAATGCGGGCATGGCTACAGCCGGTGCCGGAGATGTACTGGCAGGCATCATTGCCGGGCTTTGGGCCGGCAGGATGAACGCACGAGAAGCTGCTTTATTAGGCGTTTATCTTCATGGTCTGGCTGGGGATATGGCTTGCCGGGAAAAGGGCGAGCTGGGACTTATAGCGTCTGATCTTATTGAGTTTTTGCCGGAAGCAGTCTTGTCATTGCTTTATTTTTCCTGAAAATTATGATAAGATGAAATGTAAGGAAGAGGTGAGATTGTGGAAAAGGAGAAAAAAAGCAATCATGTGCAGGCGGTTGACCGTACTCTGGCTATTTTAGAGGTTTTAGCGGCCCAGGGGGAAAGTATGCAGCTGAGTGAAATCAGCCAGAAGGTCAATTTGAATATCAGTACAGTGCATCGTTTGCTGAATACGATGATTGCCCGTGATTTTGTCAAACAGGATGAGCAGAGCAAATATCACTTGGGCTTAAAGGCTTTTCAAATTGGCAATGCGGCTTTATATACGCTGGATATACGTTCAGTTGCTAAGCCGTTTTTGCAGGATTTAGTGCAGAAGTGTAATGAAACGGCTAATTTAGTTATTTTGGACGGCTATCATGTTGTCTATATCGATCAGGTAGAGTCCAAAAGCATGATTAAGATGTTTGCCAAGGTGGGCAGCAGAGGGCTGGCGCATTGTACCGGAGCCGGAAAAATGCTGCTGTCGGCTTTAAAGGAAGAGGAGCTGGACAGGCTTTATGCTGGTGTTAAGCTGGAGAAGTTTACGGAAAAGACGATTACTGATTTTACGCTTTTAAAGCAGGCACTGCTTAAGATTAGGGAGCAGAATTATTCGATAGATGATCAGGAATTAGAAGAAGGAGTCCTTTGTCTGTCTGCTCCGATTAGGAACCATGAAGGAAAAATACTGGCAGCTCTCAGCGTTTCAGGCCCTTACAGCAGAATGGAGGCAGCGCGGGCTGAAAATAATCTTTTAGGTTTAATCTGTCAAACGGCTGAGGAAATATC
>JBJDXG010000134.1:0-4171 GCA_051866555.1 bacterium
AAGCACCGTCGATTCCAGGCCTAAATCAGACTTGCCCCCGTCTAAAATCAAATCTATCCTGCCATTAAGATCGCTTAACACATGACTGGCTGCTGTGGGACTGGGCCTGCCGGAAAGATTGGCACTGGGTACTGCCAAAGGCACACCTACACAGCGAAGCAAAGCAAGAGCCACAGGATGATTGGGTATCCTAAAGCCCACTTTCCCCGTTCCCGCCGTTATTATCTCAGGAATGAGAGGCCCGGCTCTGACTATCAAAGTTAAAGGTCCCGGCCAGAAATTACGCGCCAGACACTCAGCCTCAGAAGGCAGGTCAGGGCTTAACTGAAAAAAAGCCTCCAAATCACCGAGCATTAGGGTTAAAGGATTACTCAAAGCCCTTTTTTTAGCCGCAAATATTTTTGCTGCACTGGATTCTTCCAGACCCACAGCCCCCAGGCCGTAAACAGTTTCTGTAGGAAAAGCCACTAAACCGCCCCTTTTTAAAACAGCAGCAGCTCTTTCTACCGCTTTTTTTTCATTCTGAGCATTATCCAGCAATAAAATTTCCGTTTGTATCTTCTGCAAAAAAATTCCTCTTTCCTTCCCAATAATTTTCAACAATAGTTTCATTATAACTGAAAAATCAGGAACTAACAACTAAATACAAGATTTGATGACAAAAATAAGACTACTAACTCTTTCCTTTAATAGGATTTTGCTGTATAATAGAATATATTATATTTTATTATAATATTTAATTTTAAGGAGTTGATTAATTTGTTACTTAAAGAACTAGCTGAAAATAAGGTGGATATCGATAATACTATAGAACGCTTTCTGGGCAATAAAGATCTTTACCTGAAATTTTTAAATAAATTTTTAGCTGACACTAATTATGAAATGTTCATAAACGCATTAAACGAAAAGGATTATGAAAATGCACAAAAATATGTTCATACCCTAAAGGGAGTATCTGCAAATCTTGGACTTATTCCTATATTTGACTGCGCCAGCCAGATAAACAGCAAGCTGCGCAGCAATGATCTGACTGATTTAGAAGAACTGAGCAGTCAGCTTGGTACTAACTATAACAACATATGCAATATCATCAAAAAATATCAAAATCACTAATTGAGAGGTGGCAGATATGAGACAAAGGAACCATATTTTAATTGTCGACGATGTGGAAGTAAACAGAGCAATTATCTGCAACATGTTTGAAAACGATTATGATATTTTGGAGGCTCAGAATGGTCGGGAAGCCTGGAATATTATTTCTGAAAAAAAAGATTCACTGGCCTTGATTCTGCTGGATATCATTATGCCGTTAATGAATGGCTTTGGCGTTCTACAGAAAATGCAGGAGATGAACCTGTTAGAGCAAATACCGATCATTCTTATTTCTTCTGATGACAGCAGCGATTCGCGAAGAAAGGGCTATCAATTCGGCGTTTCTGATATTATTACCAAACCCTTTGATCCTTATATCGTTAAACAGAGAGTAAAAAATATTTTAGACTTATACACTCATAAAAATGAACTGGAGCGTTTAGTAGCAAAACAAACCCAGAAATTAAAGCAGGTCAATGAATATACCATTGATGCGCTCAGTACAATCGTTGAATTCCGCAATCTGGAATCAGGACAGCATATTAACCGAATCAAGGGCTTTACTAAGCTCTTATTAGAATGTCTGGCAGAAAAATATCCTGAATATAAGCTGAATAAGCAGACAATCAATTTAATAACTCAGGCTTCTGCCGTCCATGATATCGGTAAAATAGCTATTCCTGATGCTATTCTGCTCAAGCCGGGAAGATTAACTGAAGAAGAATTTGAGATAATGAAGACTCACACGACTAAGGGCTGTGAAATATTAGATAATCTGGCTTATTTTAAGGACCAGAATTATTTCAAATACTGGTATGATATCTGCCGCAGCCATCACGAACGCTGGGATGGAAAAGGCTATCCCGATGGATTAATGCAGGAAGACATTCCTCTTTGCGCCCAGGTAGTTTCTCTGGCTGATGTTTATGATGCCTTAATCAGCAAAAGGTGCTATAAGGATGCCTTGCAGCATAATAAGGTAGTAGAAATGATCTTAAACGGTGAATGCGGAATTTTTCCGCCAAAAATAATCGACTGCTTCAGTACAATAGCTGAAAAATTCCAGAAAGCCGCTGTCCATACTAATTAAGGAAGGTTATCTCGTATGATTTATAAAATAAAAATCATTCTGCAAAGCGTACTCATCGGTCTGGTAACCGGTCTTATCGTTTCTGCCTACCGCTATATTTTAGAAAAATCAGCTTGTTTCCTGACCGCAGTCTATCAATTGCAGAAGGAAAACCTTTTTCTTATTCCCTGCTGGTTTCTTCTCCTCACATTAAGCGGCTTAATAATCGGCAAAATAGTCACTAGGGTCCCGATTATTAAGGGCAGCGGCATTCCGCAGGTAAAAGGCGTCTTAGAGGACAAGATGAGCATGAACTGGCAGGAGACGCTGCTCGGAAAGTTTTTCGGCGGAGTCTTAGCCGTTGGCCTCGGGATGTCACTGGGCAGAGAAGGCCCTTCGATTCAGCTCGGCGCTGCTGCCGGGCAGGGAGTAAGCCGTATTTTTCATAATCTGCCGGCAGAGGAAAAATATCTGATTACTGCCGGAGCAAGTGCCGGTCTGGCAGGTGCTTTTAATGCACCTCTGGCCGGAGTAATGTTTGCGCTGGAAGAGATTCATAAGAGCTTCGCTGTTAAAATAATCTTATCTGCCTTTACCGCCTCTTTGGCCTCTGATTTTGTGGCACAGAACTTTTTCGGCTTAAAGCCTATTTTTAATTTTTTGGAAATCACCGCTCTCCCTTTTAAGTATTATCCTTATCTTTTCCTTTTAGGCATAATACTGGGGCTCGGCGGAATAATCTTTAACCAGCTGATTTTTCGGACTCAGGATTTCTGGCAGAAGCATTTAAAGCTGCCTTTAGTCTGCCGTCCGGTATTGCCTCTGCTTTTAACCGGTCTTATCGGCTTTGTTATGCCGCAGATTTTAGGCGGAGGGAACAATCTCATAGCTTCCCTGCATGGAACCGGCTTTCTTCTGCATACCCTGATACTTTTTCTCATCGCTAAACTGCTTTTAACCGCAGTCTGTTATGCGTCCTCTGCACCGGGCGGTATCTTTTTGCCTCTTTTAGCCATCGGAGCTTTGATTGGCAATATCTACAGCCTGTCGATGACCATAATCTTTCATCTGCCGGAAATCTATCAGTCTGCCTTTATTGCTCTGGCTATGGCCGGATACTTTACAGCTATCGTCAAATCTCCTTTAACCGGTATAATCTTAATCTCAGAAATGAGCGGCTCCTTTCAGCATATGCTGGCTCTATCGCTCGTCTCCGTAACCGCTTATCTGACCACTGAGCTGTTCCACAGCAAGCCTATCTATTCCGAGCTCTTAGAGCGCATGCTGAACACCAAAAAAGCAGCAGATTAATAATCTCAGCTATTAATCTGCTGCTTTTCGTTTTTCCGCCAGCCTAAAACTACCCGTTCTATTCCGGCATAATCCTTTCTTATCTCGGTTTTCTCAATCAAGTCAGTCAGTATTAAAAGCCAGGCAACCTCACTCGCCTGCTTCCAGCCTGCTTCAAAGGCTATTAAACCTCCGGGACTTAAAAATTCTTCCAATCTTTCACTGATCAAGCGATAAAACTCCAAACCGTTTTCTTTAGCCTCTAAAGCCAGATGCGGCTCATAATCGAGCACATCTCTGTCTAATCCCGCCATCTCTCTTTCTGAAATATAAGGCGGATTAGAAACTATCACGTCAAACGACTCCTCATCTTCCGCCAAAGCCAGCCATAAATCACCCTGCCTGAAATCCACTCTGTCCAAAACACCCAGCCTTCGGGCATTGCTTTTGGCCACCTCCAGCGCAGCCGAAGAAATATCAACTGCCGTCACTCTGGCCTGCGGCAAAAACTTAGCCAGACTTACAGCCAAAGCACCGCTGCCGGTACCAAGATCAAGTATCCGTATCGGCTGCTTTGCCTCTTTATATTCAGCAATAACTGCTTCAGCTAATAGCTCAGTTTCCGGCCGGGGAATAAGCACCCTTTTATCAACCTGAAAGCTTAAACCCATGAACTCCTTCTCTCCGGTAATATAGGCTATCGGCTGGTGAGCCTGCCGA
>JBJDXG010000135.1:0-4151 GCA_051866555.1 bacterium
AAGGTTCCTAAATGGTTCAAAAAGGCAGTGATGTATCAGATTTTTCCTGACCGCTTCTGCCGTTCTGAATCCTGGAGTTTGCACTGCCGACCGGGCGGGCTGTATCATCCTTGCTGGGAGGATGTGCCTTTTTATGTACGTGATCCGGAAACTAAGGATGTAGTTGCTTATGATTTTTTTGGCGGCAATCTGGCTGGAATTCAGGAAAAGCTGCCTTATCTTAGTGACCTGGGCATAACGCTTATTTATCTTAATCCTGTTTTTCAGTCGGTGAGCAATCATCGTTATGATGTATCTGATTATGAAAATATCGAGCCTATGCTGGGGGATAATGATATGTTTCAGGATTTATGCCGGGAGGCTAAGGCTTACGGGATAGAAATTATTCTTGACGGGGTATTCAGCCATACGGCAAGAGAAAGCCTGTATTTTCAGTCAGCCTGTCAGTCAGTCAATTCTCCTTATTATTCCTGGTACAGGTTTTCTGATTATCCTAACGATTATGAGTGCTGGTGGGGCATTAAAACTATGCCGAATGTTGAAGAACTGGAGCCGGGCTATCTTGATTTCATGATTGAAGGAAAGGACAGTGTGGCAAGGCAATGGCTTAGGCGCGGAGCTAAGGGCTGGCGACTGGATGTAGCAGATGAGCTGCCGGATGAGTTTATTAAAAAGCTGAGAAGAGCCGTAAAACAGGAGGATAAGGAGGCTGTTCTGCTGGGCGAGGTCTGGGAAGATGCTTCTAATAAAAAAAGCTATGACGTTTTACGGGAGTATTTTTTAGGGCAGGAGCTTGACTCGGTGATGAATTATCCTTGGCGGAAAGCGGTTTTGGCTTTTATTCTCGGTCAGGCAACGGCCTATGAGGTTCATCAGATTTTGCTCAGTCTGTATGAAAATTATCCCAGGGAAAACTTCTATGCCTTAATGAATCTTTTGGGCAGTCATGACCGGGAAAGGATTCTTACTGTTTTAGGAGAACCTGAGAACATAACAACTGACCAGCAAAAATTACATTATACCTTGCCGCCGGAGTCGCTTAGGACAGCGCGGCAAAGATTAAAGCTTCTGGTCGTCTGGCAGATGACCTTTCCGGGAGTGCCTTCTGTTTATTATGGCGATGAAGCCGGTTTGCAGGGCTTCTCCGATCCTTATAATCGCGGAACCTATCCCTGGGGCAAGGAGGATCAGGAATTGCTGGACTGGCATAAAAACTGGATCAGGCTCAGAAAAGAGCATGACTTGTTTTCTACCGGGGAGTGGATTTCCTTGCCGGTGGAGCCGGAGGTTTATGGTTATATCAGGCGGGTTGCTGACGGTAAGGACTGCTTTGGGGAAAAAGCAGCTGCCGGGGCAGCGCTTGTGCTTTTAAACCGCAGCCGAAAGAGTAAACTGGTCAAATGCCCGGTGCGGGGAATTTTTTATGGTGTTCTTCGGGATGTGCTGGACGGCTCGGAGTTTTTGGTTAAGCAGGGCTGTGTAGAGGTAAAGCTGCCGCCTTTGACAGCCAGAGCTTTGCTGCAGGTGCCTCGGGAGAATTTTCAGCACCATGCCGGAGTCCTTTTGCATTTAACCTCTTTGCCCGGGGAATACGGCATCGGTGATTTGGGCGGGGCTTGTGATTTTATTGACTTTCTGGCCGAGAGCGGTTTAAAATACTGGCAGATACTGCCGATAAATCCGACCGGCTTAGGTGAGTCACCGTATCAGACGTATTCTGCTTTTGCCGGTAATCATTTATTGATAGATTTAGCAGATTTAGTTGAATTGGGACTGCTTAAGGCAGAGGAAATAGAGGACAAACCTGATTTTCCTTCCTTTAAGGTTGACTATGAGGTGCTTAAGCCATGGAAGGAGGCTTTGCTTTATAAGGCCTATAAGGCTTTTCTGGAGCAGCCCAAGACTAAGAGCTACCGGGACTTTATGGAAGCAGCCTCTGCTTGGCTGCCTGATTACGCTTTGTTTCGGGCTTTAGCGGAGCATTTTTCACCTCTTCCCTGGTCAAAATGGCCTCGGGATATTGCCCAGAGAAAAAAAGCAGCTCTTAAAAGCTGGACTGAGAAGCTGCATGATAAAATAGAATATCATTATTTTTTACAGTATGTATTTTTTTCTCAATGGGATAAGCTGAAAAAGTATGCTGTGAAGAAGGATATTGCGATTATTGGGGATATCCCTATTTTTGTAGCTTATGACAGTGTTGATGTCTGGTGTCATCCGGAGTGGTTTGATCTTAATCCGGACGGGACGATGCATACGGTGGCCGGAGTTCCGCCTGACTATTTCAGCAAGACCGGTCAATTATGGGGCAATCCTTTGTACTGCTGGGAAAAAATAAAGGAAGATAATTATTCGTGGTGGCGGCAGCGTTTAGCCTGGCTGCTTAAGCTGACTGATGTGATTAGAATTGATCATTTCAGAGGATTTGCTTCCTTCTGGTCAATAAAGGCCGAGGCCGAAACGGCTGTCGATGGTGAGTGGCTGGCTGGCCCCGGGGCTGATTTTTTTCAGGTAATAAAAGATTATCTGGGAGATTTTCCGCTCATTGTGGAGGATTTAGGCATCATAACTGATGATGTGGTTGATTTAAGAGATGAGTTTGCTTTTCCCGGAATACAGGTTTTACAGTTTGTTTTAGCTGAGAAACCGTTATCCTGCCGAAAAAACAGTGTACTATACAGCGGCACTCATGATAATGATACTCTTTTGGGTT
The DNA here is from genome assembly GCA_051866555.1 of bacterium. Classification (GTDB taxonomy): domain Bacteria; phylum Bacillota; class JBJDXG01; order JBJDXG01; family JBJDXG01; genus JBJDXG01. Next base: position 2,714 of record JBJDXG010000135.1, read on the forward strand.
GGTATAGTCAGCTTTCAGAGGTGGAAAGACTAAAAGTGAACGGCAATGCGGAAATTAATGATAAGGAAGAGCCGCTTGATCAGCTTTTGGCCAAAGTTTGGGGGAGCAGTGCTGATTTGGTTATCTTTCCTTTGCAGGATCTATTAAAATTAGATAACCGAGCCAGAATGAACCTGCCTGGCACGGTAGGCAACAATTGGGCTTGGCGTTTTAAAAGGGAAGAGATAAGCCATAAGCTTATTCAGAATATACAAAATTTAATAAAGAAATATGCTCGTTAATTTAGCTGTCTGACTGACAGAGAAGGTTAAACTGCAGGCAATCACTGATTTCTTTGATTACCTGTTCGGCCTTCTCTTTTTTTATCTGGCAGGTTCCTGCCTGTTTTAAACCGCCTCCGCCATATTTAAGCATAAGCTTTCCGATATTAATGGTAGCTGTTTTATTAATAATGCTGTGACCGCAGGCAATTGTTACGGTATCCTTATTTTTTCCGTTGACTATCCAGCAGGAAACATTTTGCCCTGGGAAGAAACTATAAATCAAGAAACGATTGCCAGCATAAATTTTAGGGACGTGACGCAGATCGGTAAAGATCAGACTTCCTTTAATGACTGTATTGTCTAAAAGCATCTTTTTAAAATGCTCATTTTGTTCATTATATACTTCAATGCGCTCTTTAATATCCGGCAGATTGAGAATTTCTTTGATTGAGGCAGCATGATATTTATTGATTAATTTTTCTGTTAATTGATGACGATTAATTTTAAAATTATGTCTTTCCAAACCGGTTCTTGGATCATAGATGAAGCCTAAAAGAATCCAATCGGCAGGACAAATAATTTCACTTATACTAAGGTCTGCTGAGTCAATCTTATTAACGGCTTCAACTACTTCTTTATATTGCGGTAATGCTTTTTCTCCGCCGTAATATTCATAAATTATCTGTGCCGCAGAAGGAGCATTTTTGAGCAGTATTTTGGTTTCGCCTTGCTTTTGGGCTAAAGTGAAGCGCTCTTTTTCACTGAAATGATGATCTATCCAGAAGCTGCAGCCTGGCACAAAGGGTACATTGGCTAAGATATCATTTTGAGTTGCTCTGAATTTACCATCCTGCAAGTCTTTAGGATGAATAAACTTAAATGAATTAACGAGTTCTTTTTCTTTTAAGAGAAAACCGCAGACAAGACCGTCAAAATCAGCCCGTGTGACTAGGCGCATAGCATACTCCCTCCTATTTTGGCTAAGCAATTTTCTTATGTTTAAAAACTAAGACATGGATAATTATATTATAAAGGAAAAAAAATAAAATAACAATATTTAGGGACGGAAAATTGCTGGCTGCTTTGCTGAATCAGGTATTTATTTTGTTTATAAACGGTTAAAAAAATATTTAATAAAAAATTTTCTAAAATAGGACTAGGATTTATTTTTAAAA
>JBJDXG010000136.1:0-4148 GCA_051866555.1 bacterium
TCAATGTCAGCTACAGCCAGTTTGAGGTTGATTCATTCGTTGATACGGTAAATGACATTCTGGCAGAGACAGGCTTTCCGGCTGAAAATCTATGCCTTGAGCTGACAGAACGGCTGGAAGTCATTGATATCGAACACTTAATTGAGAAAATTAAGGTTTTAAAGTCAGAAGGAATAAAGGTAGCTTTAGATGACTTTGGCACCGGCTTTTCTTCCTTAAATCTGCTGACTAATCTGCCGGTTGATCTGATAAAGATTGACCGGGAGTTTATCAAGGATATTACGGAAAATATAGCTAATCAGTCGGTTATTAAGGCTGTGACTCAATGTGCCAACGAGCTGGGAATCAAGGTTTGCCTTGAAGGGATAGAAAATCGTCTCTTGATAGACTTTTTAAGACAGTATAATGCTGACAGCTATCAGGGCTATTATTATTCCAAACCGATAGAAATGGAAAGCTTTCTGCAAAAGTATGCGGCTGACATTTCCTCTAGTTGAGATAATAGGCGCTGGTCCAGAGAAAATCTTTATTAACTCTGGGAATCGCCGGAGGATAAAGGTTGATAATCTTGTTTTGCAGTAAGAAGATAATTTTGATTTCAATGGTCGTAGTGTTGATGAGAACGAGCTGAAAATCCTCTACCCGCAGCTTGGTTTTCACCTGGTCTTCCGGCTTAAGATCCTTAATGGGCAATTTATAGGAAAAGTCCATCTGGGCCTGCATTGTTTCTAATGGGATGATGTGAGAGAGGTAGAAGATGGTGATATTGGCTGCTCCCTGCAGCAGGGTACAGTGCTGTAATGCTTCCTGATCGGTTATTCTGGCTACTATTCTGGCGGTGATTATTTCCTTGACGGCAGGCTTATTGGGAGGAATTTTAATTATTTCATTGACGAGCAGCTGCTGCTGTTCCTGGTAGACTATTTTTTCTGACATCTTTTATCCCTCCCTGATTATCTTCTTCGTAATTAGAATATACATTGGACAATTATTTGGTGAATATCTCTCAAGTAAAAAAGGAAGAGCGGCTGCTCTTCCTTTTAAAGTTATATTTTATTTATTGCTCATGCTCTGTTCAGCCTGAGCGATCATTTTTTTAACCATTTGACCGCCTACAGAACCACATTCTTTTGAAGTCATGTTAGCCCAGCCGCTGCTTTGTACTTTACTGGAAAGTCCAAGCTCAGAAGCAACCTCGTTTTTGAAGTTGTTTAAAGCAGCCTTAGCTTCCGGCATTAAGCTTTTGTTAGAACGTTTTGACATACCTTCACCTCCTCTCTTAGCCTGAATGTTTATTCTCTGCCCAGCATTCTTTGTTCAGCCTGAGCGATCATTTTTTTAACCATTTGACCGCCTACAGAACCGCATTCTTTAGAGGTCATATTTGCCCAGCCCTGAGATTGAATCTTACTGGAAAGTCCGAGTTCAGAGGCAACTTCGTTTTTAAAGCTGTTTAAAGCAGTCTTAGCTTCCGGCAGCAAAGTCTTGTTAGAACGTCTTGACATGGACTCACCTCCTTTTTTAGCTGTTGTTCTTATTATCTCTTTTTGCTTTTTTTCTATCCTAGCAATGTTTGGTCTAAAAGGGCAATTATAGCTTTGTATAGCACTTATCTTTTGGGATATTCTATACAAAAAGGAGGTTTTTTAATGAAAGAAGAAATATTTCGCCCTTTTATTACTCCCAGCATTCGTACAGATTTAGCTATTGAAGCGGAAGAAATAATTAAAGAAAAAACTAAGCAGGAGATTCCCGGAGTAAAATCAGAAGTTGAGCATACTGCCAACTGCTGTGTGACCAGAATGGAAATCCTTGATTCCAGAGGTGAAGAGCTGTTAGGCAAGGAGCAGGGAAGATATGTAACGATAGAATGTCTGGAGCTGAAAAAGAGAGCTAAGGAGGTACATGAGGAGGTAAGTCGAATTTTAGTAACAGAGCTGGAAAATTTGCTGCCCGAATCGGAGGAGGCTACTTTTCTCGTTATTGGTTTGGGCAACTGGAATACTACGCCTGATGCTTTAGGGCCGCAGGTCGTCGGCAAGCTTTTGGTTACCCGGCATTTGTTTGAATATGCTCCTCCGGAGCTGACCGGCGGCATGAGGGCTGTCAGCGCTTTGGCTCCCGGTGTTTTGGGGCTGACAGGAATTGAAACTCTGGAAATAGTCAAGGGTGTAGTTGAAAGGATAAAGCCGTCAGCCTTGATTGCTATTGATGCTTTGGCTGCCCGTGATACCAATCGGGTAAGCACGACTATTCAGATTTCTGACACCGGAATCCATCCCGGTTCCGGAATAGGCAATAAGCGTTTGGCTATCAATCAGGAAAGCCTGGGCATTCCGGTCTTGGCTATCGGCGTTCCGACAGTAGTCCATGCCTTAACTATTGTGGACAATGCTTTGAATATTATTGAAAGGGAATTAGTAAGCAGTCAGAATAAGATCGAGTTTAACAATCAGTTTAAAAGGACGCTGCAGAAAATTGAGGAAGAGGAAAAGGAAAGGCTGCTGGCGTCTGCTCTTTCGCCTGTATTGGGTGAACTGATTGTGACTCCTAAGGATATTGATGTTATCATTGAGGATATTTCTCAGGTGATTGCCGGAGGCATCAACGGTGCTTTGCATCAGGGAATTGCCTTGGAAGAATTGTTTGCTTATACTAATTAGGTGAAGAATATGCAGGAAAGATTTTTGCAGAGTCCCTTTTTCCCTCAGGGAAGGGTGACCTGTGTTGCTCTGGACGGTCGTTTTAACGGGGAAAATGGCCGTCCTGATTTAAAAGCTCTTTTAGAAGAAAGGGGCATAAGAGTTATTCTCGTTCCGCCCTGCCCTGATTTAGGAGAGGCGGTTTCAGGCCATGCTGATATACAGCTTCATCCGGTGGACGGCAGGACTGTAGTTATTGCCCCGAATGCGGCTGAAGGACTGAAAAATGATCTGGCAGATGAAGGCTTTACCGTGCTTGAGGGGGAAAAAAAGCTGGAACCTCTTTATCCGGCTGACAGCCCTTATAATGTTTTGCGTATAGGTAGTTTGGCTTTTCATAATTTAAAAAATACCGATCCTGTTTTAAGGCAGCAGCTGGAATTAAGAGGAGTAAGATTTTCTGCGGTAAAGCAGGGTTATACCAAGTGCTTAACCGTTGCTTTAAAGGAAAATGCTCTTGTGACCGAGGACCAGGGAATTAAAAAGGCCGCTCTTGCCTGTGGTCTTGATGTCTGCTGTCTTACGAAAACAGGGGGGATTTATCTGCCGCCCTATGACAGCGGATTTTTAGGCGGCAGCTCAGGGCTGATTGGTCCGGGGCTTTTGATTTTTACCGGCAGAATTGACCGGCATCCTGAAAGGGAAAAGCTGATGTCTTACTTAGCCGGGAAAAATATTACCTGCCTGTATCTTGCTGCAGGGCCGGCCTGGGATGTCGGCTCGCTGATTCCTTTAAAAGAAGTCCTGCCGTAGCTTGACAGTAATAAAGCTCTGGTTTTATAATAAAAAGAAATGAAAATGCTGGAGGAATAGTGATGACAGAAGTAAAAGTTACATTGCCTGACGGTAAGGAAATGGCAGTGGACAAGGAAGCTACTTTTCGTGATATAGCTGAGAAAATCAGCCGCAGTCTGGGAAAAGCAGCGATTGCAGGAAAAAAAGACGGTAAGCTGGTTGATTTGAATACGCCGATTGAAGCTTCAGCGGCAATAGAGATAATTACGCCTGACAGTGAAGAAGGTCTGGATATTTACCGCCACAGCTGCGGCCATATTTTAGCGCAGGCTATGCAGTCGATTTTTCCGGAGGCTAAGATCGGTATTGGGCCGGCTATTGACAATGGATTTTATTATGATTTTGCGGTAGAGGGCCTGACTCCTGATGATCTGTCTAAAATAGAAAAGAAGATGCAGGAAATCATTAAAGCTGATCTGCCTTTTATCAGGGAAGAGGTAACTAAAGAGGAAGCGAAAAAGCTGTTTAATGATTTGGGAGAGGATTATAAGGTTGAATTGATAGAAGACCTGGGCACTGAGATGGTCAGTCTGTACCGTCAAGGTGATTTTGTTGATTTATGCCGTGGACCGCATGTGCCTTCGACCGGCAAGATCAAGGCTTTTAAGCTGCTGAGCATTGCCGGAGCTTACTGGCGGGGAGATGAAAAAA
>JBJDXG010000137.1:0-4148 GCA_051866555.1 bacterium
GACTTAGCGGCAGCTATGGCTCTTGGTGAAACCTGGTTTAAGGTGCCGGAAAGCATGAAATTTGTTTATAAGGGTGAAATGAGCAAATGGCTGGGCGGTAAGGACTTGATTCTTTATACTATCGGTGATATTGGCGTAGATGGTGCTTTGTACCGTGCTATGGAATTTACCGGAGAGGCGATTGAGAATTTAAGCCTGGAAGGGCGTTTGACCATGTCTAATATGGCTATTGAGGCCGGAGGCAAATGCGGTCTGGTTGCAGCTGATGAAAAAACTCTGGCTTATGCAGCTAAACGGGCTAAGAGAAAATATCAGGCATATCAAAGTGACCCTGACGCTAAGTATCTGGAAGTTAGAGAATATGATGTCAGCAAGATGGAGCCGCAGGTTGCGTTCCCTCATTTACCGGAAAATACCCGCGGAGTAAGTGAAGCCGGCCATGTGCAGATTGACCAGGTAGTAATCGGTTCCTGTACTAACGGACGGATTGAAGACTTAAGAGTTGCGGCTGAAATTTTGCAGGGCAAAACTGTTCATCCTTATGTACGGACCATCATTATTCCTGGCAGTCAGGAAGTTTATATGCAGGCAATGAAGGAAGGCCTGTTGGAAATCTTCGTTAATGCTAAAGCCGCTGTCAGCACTCCGACCTGCGGACCTTGTCTTGGCGGTCATATGGGAATATTGGCAGCCGGTGAAAGAGCAGTGGCAACAACTAACAGAAACTTTGTCGGACGGATGGGACATCCTGAAAGTGAAGTTTATCTGGCAGGCCCGGCAGTAGCAGCAGCAACTGCTATTACAGGCAGAATCAGCAGCCCAGAGGAGGTGCTTTAAATGAAATTTCAAGGAAAAACCTGGCGGTTTGGTAAGGATGTAGATACTGACTTAATTATACCAGCCCGTTATCTGAATACTTCTGACCCTAAAGAATTGGCAGCTCACTGCATGGAGGATGCTGACCCGACCTTTGCCGGTAAAGTCAGCAAGGGAGACATTATTGTAGCGGATAAAAACTTTGGCTGCGGCAGCTCCAGAGAGCATGCTCCGATTGCGATTAAAGAAGCGGGAGTTGCCTGTGTAATCGCTAAATCCTTTGCCAGAATTTTTTATCGCAATGCTATCAATATCGGTCTGCCTATTTTTGAATCTCCGGAAGCAGCAGCAGCAATCAGTGAAGGAGATACTTTAGAAGTCGATGCTGATAATGGTGTGATTAAAAACCTGACTAAAGGTGAATCATATCCGGCTGCTCCTTTCCCTGATTTTATGCAGATGCTGATCAATAAAGGTGGTCTGGTTAATTATGTAAAAGAGAAGGTGAAGAATAATGCCTAAAATAGCTGTATTGCCGGGTGATGGCATCGGTACAGAGATTATGACCGAAGCGGTCAAGGTTTTAAAGAAAATCGGTGAAAAATATCAAACTGAGTTTGAACTGGAAGAAGGATATATAGGAGGCATTGCTTACGATAAATACGGCAATCCTTTTCCGGAAGAAACTCTGAAATTGTGCAAATCAAGTGATGCTGTTCTGATGGGAGCAGTAGGCGGACCTAAATGGGATGATCTGCCGGGCAATCTGCGTCCGGAAGCAGGTCTTTTAGCTATCAGAAAATCTCTGGAGCTTTATGCTAATCTGCGTCCCGCTTTCCTTTTTGGACCTTTGGTTGACGCTTCTGCTTTGAAAAAAGAAGTAATTCAGGGTATTGATATAATGGTAGTCAGAGAGCTGACCGGCGGATTGTATTTCGGTAAAAAAGAGAGAACTAAGGAAATGGCTTATGATACGATGTATTATTCCAGGGAAGAAATCGTGCGTATCGTTAAGCTGGCTTTTGAAATAGCTAAAATTCGTCGGAAAAAGGTTGTTTCAGTAGATAAAGCCAATGTTTTGGAAAGCGGCCGCTTGTGGCGTGAGGTCGTTTTGGAGGTAGCCAAAGACTATCCTGATATTGCTTTGGAGCATATGTATGTTGACAACTGTGCAATGCAGCTGGTGCGCAATCCGCAGCAATTTGATGTTATTGTGACAGAAAATACCTTTGGCGATATTTTAAGTGATGAAGCCTCTATGCTGACAGGTTCAATCGGTATGCTGCCTTCTGCCAGCCTTGGTGCAGGTCAGCTTTCTCTGTATGAACCGGTACATGGCTCTGCTCCTGATATTGCCGGTCAAAATAAAGCTAATCCGATTGCGACTATTTTATCTGTGGCTATGATGCTGAGATATTCCTTCAAAATGGAAGAAGCCGCTCGTGATATTGAAGCAGCTATTGCTAAATTATTGGATGACGGTTATCGGACAGGTGACATTATGGAAGAAGGCAAAAAGCTGGTTAATACTCAGGAAATGGGCGATTTAGTAGTAAAATATCTGTAAGTTTTCTTGAAAGGGGGTGAGATATGTGTCCCGGATTATGATTTATGATACAACTCTGCGTGACGGTACGCAGGGAGAGAAAGTGGCTTTTTCGGTAGAGGATAAGCTGAAGGTGGCAAAATTACTTGATGATTTTGGTGTGGATTATATAGAAGGAGGCTGGCCCGGTTCTAACCCGAAGGATATGGAATTTTTCCGGCGGGTACAGGGTGTTAGCTTCCGTCATGCTAAAATTGTGGCCTTTGGCAGTACCAGACGGCAGAATGTCAAGGTAGAGGAGGATTCTATTTTACATTCGCTGATTGAAGCGAAAACAGAGGCAGTGACTATCTTCGGCAAAAGCTGGGATTTCCAGGTTACTTCAGCCTTGAATACTACTCTGGAAGAAAATTTGCAAATGATTGAAGAAAGTGTTGCTTACTTAAAAAGTCATAATCTTGAAGTTATCTATGATGCAGAACATTTTTTTGATGCTTATAAGGAAAATCCTGCTTATGCTTTGGAAACTCTCAGAGCGGCTGTGCGCGGCGGGGCGGATATCTTGACCCTTTGTGAAACGAACGGCGGGGCCTTGCCTTGGGAGATGGAAGAGATAATTACGGCAGTGAAAAAGGAAATTCCTGCTGTATTGGGAGTACATACGCATAATGACGGAGAAATGGGTGTGGCTAATTCTTTAACTGCAGTGAAGGCCGGAGCAGAGATGGTGCAGGGTACTATCAACGGTTATGGTGAGCGCTGCGGGAATGCTAACCTTTCTTCTATTATTCCCGGCATTTGTCTGAAAATGAAAAGGGAATGTCTGCTGCCGGATTCCTTAGTCCATTTAACTGAGCTTTCCCGTTCCATAAGTGAGCTGGCTAATCTTTCTTTAAACGAAGGTCAGCCTTATGTGGGCAAGAGTGCTTTTGCGCATAAAGCAGGTATTCATGTCAGTGCTATAAGAAAGAACCCTCGGACCTATGAGCATCTTGACCCGGCTCTAGTAGGCAATGAACGGAGAATCCTTATTTCTGAATTGTCAGGCAAAAGCAACATTCTTTATAAAGCCGAGGAATTTGGTTTAGATAAGGATAAGGAAGTAACCCAGAATGTGCTGCAGGCTGTTAAAAAGCTGGAAAATCAGGGCTACCAGTTTGAGGGAGCAGATGCTTCGCTGGAGCTTTTAATGAAACGGGAAGCTGGTTTAGTAAAAGAGCCTTTTGCTTTGCAGAATTTCCGCATTATTATAGAGCGCAACAGCTTAGGCGAATTGCTGAGTGAGGTTACGATTAAGGTTGATGTCAACGGAGAAATAATCCATACAGCGGCGGAAAGCTATGACGGGCCGGTCAACGCCTTGGATAAGGCTTTGCGTAAGGCTCTGGAAACAGTTTATCCTGAGCTGTCTAATGTACATCTGAATGACTATAAGGTGCGTGTTTTAGAGGAAAGAGTAGGAACCTCGGCTCAAGTACGAGTTTTAATCGAATCAGGTGATGAGCAGACTACCTGGGATACGGTTGGTGTATCGCGCAACATTATTGAAGCCAGCTGGGAAGCATTGGTAGACGGCATTAAATATGGTTTGATAAAAGGATAAGATTCATAAGAAATACTTTTTATGTTTAAAAGATATAAAAAGTATTTCTTTTTTGCCTTTTTATGATAAAATAAAAGAAAATGGAAGGGAGAATGATTTATGTTTTATTTAGGTATAATGGATATTGCGTCAGGCCGGGAGGTTGGCGTAATTTATTAAAGGCTCTGACCTCCCATAAGTTAA
>JBJDXG010000138.1:0-4132 GCA_051866555.1 bacterium
TGCCGTATTATAATTCTATTATTGGTCAATGGGACATTAATATGTTTAAGCCTAAGTCTTCTGGCAGGAAGAGGGTTCACGTCATTGGCGGCGGAGGCAAGGCTGCTCCGGTCTTAAAAAAATTGCTGGAGCTTGGCTATAAGGTCAGCCTGGGGGTAGTCAATAAAAATGATACTGATGAAAGGTGTGCGGCTTTTTTTCAGGTTCCGGCGATTATTAATCCTCCCTTTAGTAAGATAAACCCGGAAAATCAGGCTAAAAATCTGGTTGCTCTGCAAGCTGCTGATTATGCGGTTCTCTGTTCGATTGATTTCGGTGAGTATAATCTGGCGAATTTAGCTGATCTTTTTTATGCTGCTGAATTGCTTATTTTAGAGGACAGCCCGATTGAAGAGAGAGATTATACCGGGGGCAAGGCCGCAGAAATCTACCGCAAGCTGAAAGCCAAGGCTGAGGTCTTAAAAACGGAAGAGCTGTCTTTATATTTTGCTGCTGAGGAGGAAGAGTAATGGTCGTACATATTTTATCTACCGGTGATGTTCTGCATTTCTATCAAAAAAGTCTGGTTCTGCAGTTTAAAGGCAAAAGAAGGGTATTGAGCACCTCCTGCCTTAATGGCGGCTATCGGGAAGACCTTCAGGCGGTGTTTAATCATGACTGTAAGGTCGGGGCCGGTATTGGCTGTACGCTTAAGGCGCCTACCTATGAAGCTCATCAGGCCTTGATTGCTGAAGAGCTGGGGCTTGATCCTGAGTTTACCGCAGGTCTGGGAACTGCGGCTTCAATGGAAAATGCAGCGATAAAGGAAGAGAGCTTTGCCGGCTTAACGGTAACGGCTGTAGTAACCGGGGGAATTGAAGTCAATGGAGGCCGTGCCGGTGATCCTGCTTCTTATACAGACTGGACAGACCACCCGGAAAAACCGGGAACGATCAATACCTTTTTGCTTATAGATGCCCTGCTGCCCCCTCATGCTTTGGCCAGAGCCTTGATTACGGCGACAGAAGCCAAAACAGCGGCTATTCAGGAGCTGATGGCAGGCAGCAATTATTCAGCCGGTTTAGCTACCGGTTCAGGCACTGACGGAACTGTTATTATCAGCAATGCTGAAGCGGCTATAAAAGCTGAAAGTGCCGGCAAGCACAGCAAGCTGGGAGAGCTGATCGGCAGAACGGTTAAAGAAGCGACTAAGGAGGCTCTGTATAAGCAGACCGGCCTTGGCCGGGAGCAGCAGCATTCTGTTTTAAAGCGTTTAAAGCGTTATGGGATTACTCCGGAACGAATCTGGCAGGCTTATCTTGCTCATGACGGCAGCAAGAATAAGGGGGATTTCTGGCTGGCTTTAGAGAGTCTGGATAGGGAAAGACCGCTTTTTCTTCAGACTGTTCAGTTGGTTCATCTTTTAGACGAATGGAGCTGGGGGCTTTTCTGGGAGGAGGATCTCCTGGAGGGTGCCTCATCGATTTTGCAGAAAATAGCCGATATTTATGGCTTAAAGCCTAAACAACTAAATGCTGCGGCTGCCTTGGAGCAGGAGGTTTTAAATAACCTGCTTTACTTGCTGCAGCAGATGATTGCAAGATAAATTGAATAAGGGAGAGAAGGAAATGGCAGAGAAGAAAAATTTATACCCGTTTACCGCTTTAGTAGGACAGGAGCAGATGAAAAAGGCTTTGCTGCTGAATGTGATTAATCCGGCCCTGGGCGGAGTTTTGATTAAAGGAGAGAAGGGCACAGCCAAGTCAACGGCAGTAAGAGGACTGGCTTCTCTTTTGCCGGAAAAGGAAGCAGCTCTGTGTCCCTTTGGCTGTGACCCGCATGACAGGAGCAAAATGTGTGCTGATTGCTTGGCTAAGACGGAACTGCAAACTGAAAAACGAAAAATGAAGGTGGTAGACTTGCCGGTCAGTGCAACCGAGGACAGAGTTGTCGGAACGATAGACTTAGAGCAGGCTATTCAAAAGGGAGAGAAAAAATTTGAGCCCGGTATTTTAGCTCAGGCCAATCGCAATATCCTTTATGTAGATGAGGTTAATCTGTTAGACGACCATGTAGTAGACGTTTTATTGGATGCTGCCGCCATGGGAGTTAATACCGTAGAGCGTGAGGGAGTTTCCTATTCTCATCCGTCCCGTTTTATTTTAGTCGGCACCATGAATCCGGAGGAGGGCGATTTAAGACCGCAGCTACTGGACCGCTTTGGCTTAGTCGTTCAGGTCTCCGGAGAAAAGGATGTAGAGAAAAGGATGGAGGTGGTAAGACGCCGGCTGGCCTTTGAAGAGGACAGTCAGGACTTTCTGGCCCAATATGAGCAGAGTGAGCAGGAATTAAGAGAGAAAATAGCTCAGGCGAGGGTGCTTTTGCCCGAGGTGGTTTATGAGGAGGAAATTCTTCGTTTGGCGGTAAGGATAGCGATTGAAACAGGGGTTGACGGTCACAGAGCTGATATTACCATGCTGAAAACAGCCATGACTATTGCGGCCCTTGCGGGCAGAAGGGAGGTTATCAGGGATGACCTTTTGGAAGCAGCTGCTTTAGTTCTGCCGCATAGGATGAGAAGAAAGCCATTTGAAGAGGGCGTTCTGGAAATGGAAAAAATAAAGGAAATGCTGCAGGCCGGTTAAAGGAGAGAGGGTAAATGACGAGAAAATATGTCTATCCATTTGCTGCTGTTTTAGGACAGGAAAAATTAAAAAAGGCTTTGCTGCTCAATGTGGTTAATCCCCGAATCAAGGGCGTTTTGTTAAGCGGGGAAAAGGGTACGGCTAAATCTACTTTGGTCAGAGGGCTGGCAGCAGCCTTAGAATGTCTTGAGGTAGTAGAGCTGCCTTTAAATACGACCGAAGACCGCCTCTTAGGCTCTATTGATTTGGAAAAGGCTCTCAAGAAGGGAGAAAAGGCCTTTGAGCCGGGTATTTTAGCCAGAGCTAATGGACAGATGCTTTATGTTGATGAGGTCAATCTTTTAAGTCAGCATTTAGTGCATGCTCTTTTGGATACGGCTCAATCCGGCATTAACTGTGTGGAGAGAGAAGGTGTTTCCTTCAGCCATGAAGCAGATTTTATTTTGGTCGGGACTATGAATCCGGAGGAGGGGCCTTTAGGAGCTCAGTTTTTGGACCGTTTTGGACTTTATGCTGAGGCTGTGGGCGAGCAGGATGTTACAAAAAGAATGGAAATCGTGACCAGGCGCTTAGCTTATGAAGAAAATCCGGAAGGATTTGCTGCCCTGTATGCTGCCAAAACTGAGGCTTTGCGCAGTGAGATACTTAAAGCCAGGGAATTACTGCCCCAGGTCAAGGTAACTGATGCTGTTATGCGGTTGGCCGGACAGATGGTCAATCAGGCCAATTGTGCAGGTCATCGCGGAGAGCTGGTCTTGATCGAGGCTGCCAGAGCCTTGGCTGCCTTAGCCGGTCGGGAATATGTCAATCTGGCTGATTTAAAGGAAGCAGCTCCTTTGGCTCTTACGCACCGGAAAAGACAGGAGCCGGAGAATCCGCCTCCCAAGCAGCCTGATGATTCTCCGGCTGAGCAGAATGAATCTGATACTGATGAGCCTGATACTCAGCCTGATAATGCGGGCAGCAGTTCAGAAGCAGAAAGCTCTCAGGAGGAAGAGCCCTTGGAGGGAGAAAATAATGAGGCTGATCAGCCGGAGGATAATTCCAGGCCTGACGGTGATAATGAGGAGGAGGAAATAGCTGCTGTTGGAGAGACTTTTCAGGTCATTCCCTGGCAGACAGATGCCAAGGATAGACTATGGCGGCAGGGCAATGGCCGGAGAAGCAAGAGCAGGAGCTTAAGCCGTCAGGGCCGCTATATAGCTTATCGGCTGCCGCAGGGAAGGGTTACCGATCTTGCCTTTGACGCAACGCTCAGGACAGCAGCTCCTTACCAAAGGCTGCGCCGCAGAGAAGGACAGGCTTTAGTTTTAAAGCCCAGTGATCTAAGGGAAAAGGTAAGAGAGAAGAGAGTCGGCAATACTCTCCTTTTCCTGGTCGATGCCAGCGGCTCCATGGGAGCTCAGGAGAGAATGAAGGCAACTAAGGGAGCAATTGTTTCTCTTTTAACCGATGCTTATCCGAAAAGAGACAATGTCGGTCTGATTGCTTTTCGCAAAACCGGAGCA
>JBJDXG010000139.1:0-4130 GCA_051866555.1 bacterium
ATGAAGAGAGGTGGTTGTTTTTTTTCTGCCGGCTATACTTTGCTGGAGTTAATGGTCGTTGTGAGTATCATGATTATTTTTTTAAATGTGTCTTTTTTAGTGATCCTTGATTTTGAATCTGGCTTACAGCTGAATCGTATGGCTTTGATTTTACAGAGTGAAATCAGAGCCATGCAGCTGCAGGCTATGACTGAAGCGGTTTTCTATGAGATGAGGTTTGAAGAGAATTTATACAGAATATACAGAAGAAATATATTGGTAAAAAAGGCCTTTTTAGAGCCGGGAGTAAATTTTCTTGGCAAGCCTAAGCCGCTAAGCTTTACCTATACTGGTTTTCCCTCTTCCGGGATGAGCATTGGTCTGATAAATAAAATAGGAAAGAAAAAATTTGTTATTATCAATCCGGCGGCGGGACGAGTAAGAATAAGCTCGACTGCTGCTGAGTAAGGAAAGGTGCAAATGACTAAATATGTAGGCTTTTATGGTGAGCGTTTGGCCGGAGAGTATTTGTCAGAACAGGGCTATGTGGTTGTGGAAAGGAATTATCGCTGCCGTTATGGGGAGATTGACCTGATTGCCTATGATAATTCTGTTTTAGTATTTATTGAGGTCAAGACCAGAAGGTCGCTCTATTATGGCTCTTTAGCTGAAAGCATTGATAGAAAAAAGCAGAAAAAAATTTATTTCTTAGCTGACTTTTATCTGCAAAGGCTGAAGATAAAGCCGCTTTGTCGTTTTGATGTTGTCTTGCTGTATTTGGACTCTGATTTTTTTGTTCGGGAGTTATCTCATATAAAAAATGCTTTTTAGGAGGACTAATTATGTTAGCTAAAATCTGGAGCTGCTGCCTTGTTGGATTAAAACCGTTTTTAGTCAGGACAGAAGTTGATATTGCTGCCGGTCTGCCTGCCTTTGAGATTGTGGGGCTGGCGGATAAAGCTGTTAAGGAGGCTAAGGAAAGGGTGAGAACAGCCTTGCGCAACAGCGGATATGAATTTCCTTATCAGAGAATTACGGTCAATCTGGCTCCGGCTGATTTAAAAAAACAGGGAACCGGCTTTGATTTGCCTATTGCTTTGGGGATTTTATTAGCTACTGGTCAGGTAAATTTAACTGAGGGACAGGATTTTCTTGCTATGGGAGAGCTGTCCCTGCAGGGTGAGCTGCGGCCTATTGCCGGTATTCTGCCGATGGCTCTTATCTGTCAGGGAACCTTTATTATTCCCTGGGAAAATTATGCTGAGGCCAGTCTGGTTAAGGATTTAGATATTTGGCCTTTAAGGTGTCTTAATGATCTTCATAAGGCAAAAGCTTATCCCAAGGTCAAAGTTAGGGAAAGGCAGAGAAAAAAATTCAGGGATTTCAATGAGATAAAGGGGCAGCTTCAGGCTAAAAGGGCTTTGGAGGTTGCTGCTGCCGGAGGACATAATCTGCTTTTTCTGGGCCCTCCCGGCTGCGGGAAGACCATGCTGGCGGAAAGGATAGTTACTATTCTGCCGTATCTGTCTGAGGAGGAGGCTCTGGAGGTAACTAAGGTCGAAAGTATTGCTGGACTTTTAAATAAAGAGGGCACCCTGGTCAGGGAAAGACCGTTTCGCAGTCCGCACCATACCTGTTCGGTCAGCACCCTGCTTGGCGGCAGCAGCTCCTTGAAGCCGGGCGAAGTGACCCTGGCTCACTGCGGTGTTTTGTTTCTTGATGAATTGACTGAATTCAGGCGGGACAGTCTGGAGGCCTTGCGGCAGGTGCTGGAAAGCCGTGAGGTTACTTTAACGAGGCAGAACAGGACCTGCACTTATCCGGCTGATTTTCTTTTAATCGGCTCGGCTAATAAGTGTCCCTGCGGCCGGAGTGAGGAGCTGTGCACCTGTACCTCAAGCGAGATTAAGCGTTACCGCAATAAAATATCAGGGCCTCTGTGGGAACGGTTTGATCTGCGCCTTGATTTGCTGCCTCTCAGCAGTCAGGAGCTGCGGCAAAGGAAAGCCGGAGAATCCTCAGCAATTATCCAAAAAAGAGTTGAGAAGGCTGCTTTAAGGCAGAGAAAGCGTTTTCAGGGAGAAAATATTTTTCATAATGCCGGTATGGATGCAAGGCAGGTAGAAAAGTATTGTATTTTGTCACTGGAGGCTGAGGAGTATCTGGCGGAAATGCTGGAGCATCTTAAGCTAAGTGCCAGAGCCTACAGCAGGGTATTGAAGGTAGCTTTAACTATTGCCGATCTGGCAGAGGATGAAGTGATTAATCCCTATCATCTGGCTGAAGCTTTTCATTATCGAGGTGAGGAAAATTGAAAAGACAAGAGGATTTATATTGGTTAGCCTTGTCCAGAGTCAAGTATTTAGGGCCGGTAAAGTGTTTTAAGCTGTTAAAATTTTTTGGCTCAGCGGAAAAGATTTGGTCAGCTGCTCCGGAAGAACTGCAAAACAGCCAATGCTTAGATAAGCTCGCTTTAGGCAATCTCTTAGCTGCGAGAGCTGCGCCATTGCCGGAAGAAGAGTGGGAAAAACTGCGCTCTGAGGGAATCAGGCTTTTAACCTTAAGTGATGATTATTATCCTTTATCACTTTTGCAGATGCCTGATCCGCCTCCTCTTTTATATGTTAAGGGAGAAATCCCTGAGGCTCCGGCTTTGGCCATAGTTGGTTCCCGCAAAGCCACATTTTATGGTCTGGGAGCGGCTGAGCAGCTGGCTCATGCCCTGGCCGCCCAGGGAATTACGATTATTTCCGGCTTGGCACGGGGAATTGATACAGCAGCGCATAAGGGAGCGCTGAAAGCAGGGAAGACGGTGGCTGTTTTAGGCTGCGGTCTTGATATTTATTATCCTCCGGAAAACAAAGCTTTATATCAGTTGATCAGTGAGCGGGGAGGCATTATTTCCGAATTTCCTCTGGGTACCAAGCCTGACCGAGTTAATTTTCCGCGCCGCAACAGGATAATCAGCGGTTTGGCTAATGGTGTCTTATTAGTTGAGGCCGCAGAAAAAAGCGGTTCATTGATTACAGCCGATTATGCTCTGGAGCAGGGCAAGGAGGTTTTTGCCGTTCCCGGCATGATTACCAGCCGGCAAAGCTATGGGACTAATCGTTTAATTCAGGAGGGGGCCAAATTAGTACAAAGTGCTGACGATATTCTCACTGAATTGGGGATAAAAAAATCGGTCAAAGAAGATAAGGTGTCCTTGAGTTCTGAAGAAAAGCTTATATTATCTATGCTCTTGGAAGAGGCCAAGAGTATAGAGGAATTGACAGAGGAAACTAATCTGACTTTGCCGCAGGTTTATAAAATTATAGCTGATTTAGAAAGGAAAAGCTGTCTTATTAAGCTGTCCAATAATAAATATACCACTCTGACTGATTGATTTTGTTAAATAAGTGACAATGCCTATTGATTATTTTGCAGAAATATACTACTATAAAGAGATAGCTACGGGGGTGATATTATGGAATATATAATAGGAAAAAGAATTGTAGAAATTATTAATTTTTTAGTTAAAGAGCTATTGGAAAATGATAATGCAGTAGTTGATGAAGAGTCAATAGTGCAGTCATTGATGCAGCTTGGTTATCAAATAGAAGAGATCAACATGGCGTTTGTATTGATCTTTTCCTTAGAGGGCAGAATAGAGAAACAATGCTTGGGAAGAACCATTTCTCATCCTAAGTCGATCAGGGTTTTGAATGTTATTGAGCGGAGTAAATTAACTTTAGACGCACAGGGACTTTTAATTAATTTAAGACAGGAAAATATGATTACTGAAGATGAATTAGAAAGAGTATTAGATGTAGTCATTCATCAGCCTGAGGAGGTAAATCAAAAAAGAGTATGGGAGATTATTGAGCAGATAGTAGCTGATAACAAGCGCTATGTTTTAATGACTAACCATGCTTTAACAATTGACTTTTTCTTATCTCAGGAAAACAGACAGAATTTAAACTAAGGTTTGGAGGTACCAAAATGGCGAAGAGGAATTCTTTAGTAATTGTTGAGTCTCCGGCTAAGGCTAAAACTATAGGAAAGTTTTTGGGAAGAAATTATACGGTAAAAGCATCTATGGGGCATATTCGTGATTTGCCTAAAAGTCAGCTGGGCGTTGACTTGGAAAATAATTTTCAGCCGAAGTATAT
>JBJDXG010000140.1:0-4117 GCA_051866555.1 bacterium
ATTGGAATTGGAAGAAGTACAGAAATTAAATAATGTTATTCGCGTAGAAGGAGTGGTTAAGTAATGGCATGGCAGGGATTATTGAAGGAATTTGCAGAATTTTTACCTGTAACGGATAAAACACCGGAATTGACTTTAAATGAAGGCAATACTCCGCTTATTAAAGCTAACCGTTTAGGAAACATTTTAGGAGGAATTGAATTATACTTTAAATATGAAGGATTAAATCCTACCGGTTCCTTTAAAGACCGCGGAATGGTAATGGCGGTAGCTAAGGCTTTAGAAGATGGTTCAAAGGCGATTATGTGTGCTTCGACCGGTAATACTTCAGCGGCGGCAGCGGCTTATGCTGCCAGAAGCGGTATTGATTGTATCGTTCTTATTCCTGAGGGCAATATAGCGCTTGGCAAATTAGCTCAGGCTTTAATGTACGGCGCTAAGGTAGTAGCTATTCAAGGAAATTTTGATGCTGCTTTAAAGATTGTACGGGAAATTACAGAAAAACATCCTATAACTCTGGTTAATTCAGTCAATCCTTATCGTTTGCAGGGGCAAAAGACAGCGGCTTTTGAAATTTGTGAGCAGTTAGGCGGCAAGGCACCTGATTATTTAGCTATTCCGGTAGGCAATGCCGGTAATATCTCTGCTTATTGGATGGGCTTTAAGCAGTATCATGAAGCCGGAAAAATCAGTGCTCTGCCTAAGATGGTCGGTTTTGAGGCTGAGGGCTGTGCGGCTATCGTTAAGGGTAAGGTAATTGAAAATCCTGAGACTGTGGCAACTGCTATCAGAATAGGCAATCCGGCAAGCTGGAAGCTGGCTGAAAATGCAGCTAATGAGTCAAAAGGAAAAATCGATTTTGTTACTGATGATGAGATTTTAGAAGCTTATTCTTTGATGGCTAAAAATGAAGGGGTATTTGCAGAGCCTGGTTCTGCGGCTTCTCTGGCCGGAGTAATTAAGATGAGCCGGGCAGGCAAGCTTAAAGCCGGAGATGTAGTGGTTTCAGTTTTAACCGGACATGGCTTGAAGGACCCTGACAATGCGATTAAGATTTCTCAGCATCCTGTTACTGTACCGGCAACGGTAGAAGCAATTGAAGGCTTGTTATCTCTGTAGCGGGGTGAAATTATGATAACGATAAAAGTCCCAGCAACTAGTGCTAATTTAGGACCGGGATTCGATACTTTAGGATTAGCAGTAGATTTGTATAATACGATTAAGATTGAGAAAGCAGATAAACCCGGAATTGAATTTTTGATTTTGGGGGAAGGAGAAGGAATTTTACCTGCCGGGAGAGAAAACATTGTTTATCGTGCCATGGAGCAGGTTTTTGCTAAGGTGGGGATTTATCCTGATGGTTATTTAATAACTTTAGATAATGCTGTTCCTTTATCTCGTGGTCTGGGCAGCAGTGCTGCTGCTATTGTGGGTGGCCTGGTCTTAGGCAACTGTTTAACAGGGGAGTTGCTGTCCCGGGAGGATATTCTGGATTTGGCAACTAAGATAGAGGGTCATCCTGATAATGTTGCACCTGCGGTTTTTGGCGGTCTGGTAGTTTCGTGTTTGGAGGAAGAAAGAGTTGTCCATCTGCGTTTGGATATACCTGAAAATTTGCAGGCTGTTGTGGCTATTCCGGATTTTCATCTTTCAACTGAAAAAGCAAGAAAAGTTTTGCCTAAATCAATTCCTTTTGCTGATGCAGTATTTAATATCAGTCGCGTTGGTCTATTAACAGCAGCCTTTGCTACCGGAAATCTTGCTGTTTTGGAAGCGGCAGCTCAGGATAAATTACATCAGAATTATCGGAAGCCTTTGATTCCGGGAATTGATGATGTATTTAAAGCAGCCAGGGAAGCCGGGGCGAAGGCAGTAATGCTTAGCGGAGCAGGTCCTTCTATTTTGGCACTTGCTTCAGGCAATGAAAAAGAGATTGCAGATGGGATGCAGACGGCATTTGAAAAAGCAGGAATTAAGTCAAATGTGCGTGTCATGAATCTTTGTTCCAATGGATATCAAGTGGTTAAAATTTAGTGAGGCAGGTGAATGTTTTCGATGGATATCTTAGTACAAAAATACGGCGGTACGTCAGTAGCTGATCCTGAAAGAATAAAAAATGTAGCCCGCAGAGCTATTGCAGCTAAAAAATCCGGCAAAAGTCCGGTAATTGTTGTATCAGCTATGGGTGACAGTACCGATGATTTAATTGATTTAGCGGCTCAGCTTAATACTCAGCCTTCAGCCAGAGAGTATGATATGCTTTTGGCGACTGGTGAACAGGTCAGCATTTCTCTTTTGGCTATGGCAATTCAGGGAATGGGCTATGAGGCTGTTGCTTTAACCGGACCGCAGGCAGAAATAATTACTGAACCTGTTCATGGCAAAGCCCGCATTGTGGAGATAAAAGCTGACAGGGTGAAAAAAGAATTAGAAGAAGGTAAAATAGTTATTGTAGCTGGCTTTCAGGGAATTTCTACTGCCGGCGAGATTACTACTCTTGGCCGCGGTGGTTCAGATACGACGGCTGTTGCTTTAGCAGTTGCTCTGAAATCACCTGTTTGTGAAATTTATACTGATGTTGACGGTGTTTATACGACTAATCCTCGTTTAGTTCCGGAAGCCAGTAAGTTGGAAACTATTTCTTATGATGAAATGTTAGAATTAGCCAGTTTAGGTGCTCAGGTGCTTCATCCTCGTTCTGTAGAATTAGGTATGCATTATGGCGTTGCTATTCATGTGCGTTCTAGCTTCAATACAAATGAAGGGACAATTGTAAAGGAGTGTAATGCGTTGGAAACTAATGAAGTTGTTAATGGTATAGCCTATGAAAGTGATATTGCTAAAATTTCTGTGTTGGATATTTTGAACCAGCCGGGTATTTCCTTTAGGATATTCCAAACTCTGGCTCAGGAAAACATTAATGTAGATATTATTGTACAAAGCATTGGCAGAAACGGCAGAATTGATATTTCCTTTACTTTGCCTAAATCTGATTTGCATCGTGCGGTTGAGGTTTTGAAAACTAAGGTTCAAAATGAAATAGGAGCTAATGAAATTATTCATGAAGAAGGTCTGGCTAAGCTTTCTATTGTTGGAGCAGGCATGGTCAGCCATCCTGGTGTGGCAGCTAAAATGTTTGAGGCTCTGGCTAAGGAAAATATTAATATTGATATGATTACTACTTCGGAAATTAAAGTTTCCTGTGTTATTCATGAAGGCGAAATCGAAAATGCAGTAAAAAGTGTTCATCGTATTTTCAATTTGCAAAATCGCTGATGAAAGTATAAACGATTGTTCATAAGCGAACAATCGTTTTACATTTTAAGGGAGAAATTATGGAATATTATTTAGGAACGATTATTAATTTTTTTCTGATTATTGTAGGCAGCTTATTGGGCATCATATTATGCAATTGGTTTCCCAAAAATGTTAACCAGACGGTGATGTATGGTCTGGCTTTAGCTACAGCTATGCTGGGGATTCAGATGGGAATTAAAAGTGAAAATATGATAGTAGTTATTCTAAGCATAGTTATAGGTGCTGTTTCGGGAGAATTAATCGGCATTCAAAGATTTTTTGACCGTATAGGAGCTTTGCTGCAAAAAAAATTCAGCAAAAAAAATGACAAGAGTAATAATTTTACGAAAGGCTTTGTCAGCACCAGCCTGCTTTTCTGTGTCGGTCCGATGGCGATTATGGGTTCGGTTGAAAATGGCCTGACTGGTAATTATACTCTTCTTTTAACTAAATCGATCATGGATGGTTTTGCTTCTATAGCGTTTGCCTCCAGCCTTGGCATAGGTGTTTTATTCAGCTCCTTTACGGTTTTGCTTTATCAGGGGACTTTAACTATGCTGGCAGAGCTGGTCAAAAATATTCTGACGGATGATGTTGTCAGAGAAATGACTGCCACCGGCGGTATTTTAATGATTGGACTTGCTCTGAATATTTTAGGGATAAGGAAAGTTAAGGTCGGCAATTTACTGCCTGCTTTATTTATCGTTGTTATTCTTAAGCTTTTCTTTTTTAAATAATCTATATTTTAAGCGAGATCTTATATTCTGTCAGCCAGACATTGATTTGATAAAGGTAAGCTAAGAGCTGAGGGCCGGTCATT
>JBJDXG010000141.1:0-4117 GCA_051866555.1 bacterium
TGCATTTAATATCTGCTTCGTGGTCAGGCTCGGGTCATAAGCCACCTGTACATAATACTTTTCTGAATTAAAGTTATTCGCCTCCCCGTTCAGCACGATTTTATCAGCCGTACCATTGGCAATATCACTTTTTATTCTGAAGGTTGCTCCATCTAAAGCACCGCCTGTATAACCGCTGATATTGAGTTCTCTGGTTCCATCAGAAGTACTTCTTCTTAACAGACTATAAACAGCAGCATCACTTCCGTTTCTATACGTTTGCCCCGGCGCTGAATGATATAAATCCAAAACCCCGCCACTAAAATTTAAAACCAAACTATCTTGGTTAAAATTTAATTCCGTCTGATCATCAACATACCAGGTAGCTCCATTATTTAACTTCAGGGTAGAGGTAAAGCCACTATCGGGGGAGTAAAGGTCTGTTATTACTATTTCTCCGGCTAAATAAGAGTTAGAACCATTCAAATTAAGACTTATATAACCGCTTTTATTCATCTCAATATTACCTGTAATCTTTACTGTGCTGCTGCCGTTTTCATTAATATTTATTGTAGTATAGTCATTGCCATCTCCCTCAGCCGTAATATCACCGTTAATAGTCACTTGCCCACCGGTCGGATTAATATTTATATGACCGTCGCCGCCGTTTCCCGCAGCCATAATATTTCCCTTAATAGTCACTTGGTCGCCAGTCAGATTTATTGTACTATTGCCATAAGCTTCCCCCTCAGCATATAAAGCATAAGCACCCTCCTGAACATTAATAGTAACATCATTCTTTAGATTTAATTCATTAAAATTCCGAGCATTAGCGCTGCAATAAACAGCGGCTTGCTTATCATCTCTTACTGTATTAGTATCAGTTATATTTAAAGGGCTGTCAATATTATTGCTATTGCTATTGTATTCGACATTATTTTCAAGCTTAATAGCTCCACTGAGTTCTTGAACAGGTTCGCCGTTATCATCCCGCGGTTCAGAAGCATTCAATTCAGTCAGCTTCCATTCTGTTCCTGCCTCATTCCCTTTAATGCTCGGCGTAACTTTCATTTTACTCAGACCGGCATTCACATCCTGCTCATATTCTCTTCCTTCAACTTTTATATCTCCCGTTATATTTTGTAATTCTAATACCGTCGGAGCATTTCCTTCAGCAGCCTTCAGCACTTGACCGGCTGTCAGACTTGGGTCATACGCCACCTGTATATAATAAGTTTCTTGCCCACTAAGCAGCAAAGGATTTTCAGATGTATTGCTCAGTACAATTTTATCAGCCCTACCCTTAGTAATATCACTTTTAATTCTGAAAGTCGCTCCATTTAAAGTACTGCCAGCATAATTTTCGATAGTAAATATTCTGTAAGAATCATCACTATTATGTCTGCTCGTTGTATCTGGAGCTGAATGATATAAATCCAAAACCCCTCCGGCTAAATCTAACTGCACATTACTATCATTAAAATCCAAATATAAACCAGGTGCATACCAAGTAGCTTCATTATGCAGATTTAAGTCAACCTTACCTGTCCCTTCCGTTTCTATTTTTCCGGCAAAATAAGAATCAGCATTATTCAAATTCAGATTTATTTGGCCATAATCACCGACCTCAACATTACCGATTATCTTCACCGTTTTATTTTCTTCTGGATTGACATTTATTATGCCTTCATTGCTATATACAAACTTAAAACCCTCAGCATATAAAGCATTTTTCCCCTGCGGAACCTCAATGGTTACATTGCCCTTTAAATTTAAAGTTGCAGTTGATCCATTCTCGCTTTTATTCTTCCAATAAACAGCTGAGTTATTACTGCCTAAGCTAGTAATATACAAATCATCAGTTATATCCTCTGTAACAACCGCATTTTGTGTCTCTTCACGAATATTTCTGTCAATAGGCTCTGTAATAGTTTCTGCCTCTGCCGAAAGTCCTGTGCTGAGCACTGCCGCTCCCAGACAGAGCGTCTGTAATAATTTTTTACGTTTCCATTTGCCGTTACCCCCTCCCAAGAATTTCCTTGGATTTTTCGTTTATTATAGCAAAAAAATTTCTCACCGGCAAGATAATTTTACCGAGATGACATTTTTTCGCCCGAGATGCACTTTTCATCCTAGTATTTAGAAATTTAAAGAAAAAAATTCCTGCATATTTTTTTATTAATTCAGTTGACTTGCACCTAAAAATATATGATAATTGTATTAGGTTATTCATATACTAAATATGCCAAAAACGCCCTGTTGCAGCAGGACCTTTCGGTCGAGTAAAGGAACTCGGTTTAGCCGCAAACTTTTGCTATTATATAGATTGCAAGCAAAAGTTTATCGGAAATATAGACTTTAACGATTCCTATTTCCAGATACATCGGCTTCACCTCCTTTATTCAATTTTCAGAGCTTTGGGAGTGCTGTCCCAAGGCTCTCTTCAATTTTACCATAATTTATATTAAACAGGTTATAAAAAGACAGAAAAAAACTGCGGCAGTCGTAGACCGTCACAGTTTTTCATTTCTTCCTAGCCTTGTTTCACTATTTCCGTAAAATCCGACCAATCCTCAACTTTAAAAGCTCTTATATCCCTTACAGACTCTTTAAACCAATTAATTTTAGACAGCATATTAATCGCTCTGTAAACCATTGCCAAATTATCCTTATTTGAATTGTTGATATAAACACTTCCCTGAGTCCATTCAAAGCCCAGCTTTTCAAGCTCCTGTCTTATTTCATCATAAGCTTTATTGTATGGCTCGCCATAATTTTTTTTCAAATCATCAATTTTCAAATCAAACGCTATCGCATACACTCAGGGTTCCCCTCCTTTTATATACTGTATTCAACAATATATAAAAAATTATTCTGTCTTTGCACTAAATTTAATATTCATCTTCCTGTATATAGTTTAACACTTTCTTTAATTCTTGTCCATCAGCCAAAAACAACCTGCACTAAAAACATATAAAAGAGAGTTCCTCCGGCAATGCTCATCAGTACATTGCCCCAGGCAAAGTGCAGAAAAGCGACCAGACAGACAGACACGATTTCCGGTATGCCGAACGGCATATGTAAAAGGCTGATATCCTTCAGGCAGTACACTATCAGCATGGCGATCACCGCATGGGGCAGGACACGTCCCAGATAGAAGATAAACATCGGCGTTTTTTGTTCATTATAAAACAGGATAAACGGCAGAGCCCGCGTCAAGAGCGTCATTCCCGCCACGACCAGAACCAGAAAAAAAGACTGCTGAGCCGTTAAGGTCATGAGATTTCCCTCCTCCCTTCAAACAGGTGCCGGCAGGTCAGAAAAATAAAAGTCATCAGCAGCATCGCCGGCAGAATAAAATTCTTAGCCCCAAACAGCACCAGACAAAAAACAGAGCTGACAAGCCCGGTCAGGGCAGGCAGATGATTGGCACTCGATTTCCACTGCTCCACAAAAATCACCACAAAGAGAGCAGTCATCACAAAATCTATGCCTCTGGTATTAAAGGAAAGCAGCGAGCCCATAAACGCTCCCAGCGTACAGCCGGTAATCCAATAGCTGTGATTCAAAAGGGCAATGAAAAAAAGAAACCAGCCCCGGTCAACCCCCTCCGGCTCCTTCGCCGAGCAGAGCAGCGAATACGTTTCATCGGTCAGAGAAAATACCATGTAAGGCTTTTTCCCCTTCATCGACCGAAAAGGCACCAGCATGGACAGACCGTAAAAAATATGGCGCACATTGACCATCAAGGTCATCAGCGCCGCATTAAAAAGCGAAGAGCCCTCGGCTAAAAGGTCAATGATGACAAACTGCATCGAACCGGCATAAATAGTCAGAGCCATGAAAAACGCCCAGCCAAAGTGATAGCCCTTGCTCTGCAGCAGAATGCCGAACGCGATGCCCATAAAAACATAACCCATAAGCACCGGTATAGTATAAGGAAAGGCAGCTCGCGCTGCCTTTAGCTTTTCCTGCAAATTCTTCCCCTCCTAAAGCAGACTAAAATTAGTATAACAATAGAAGGTAAAAAAAGCAAGCTCTTAATTATACAGTTTTTTGACCGTAACGCCGTTAAAGTAATGCTTCAGAATATATTTATAATCCCGATTCTGCTTAGCCAGACCATAAGCTCCGAATT
>JBJDXG010000142.1:0-4098 GCA_051866555.1 bacterium
TTCATCCCCCACCTTAAGAGGCAGAGGACTTCCGGCAGACCAGGTCAAAAAATTTTAAATAATTTTTTCTTTTTTAAATAGTCTTCTTTAACTAAATCCTCATAGACTACTTTTTGCTCTATCATCCCCTGCTCCTTCAGCCATAAGAGCAGTCTGTTCATCTCTTCCCGGCTGGGTAAGGAAAGGTCATACAGGCTCAATAAACGCTTTACACCTTCTCCCTTTTTATTTAAGCTGCTTTCCCGAAAAATCAATACATCCTGAGAAAAGGTCTGCTCCTTATTAGTTTCCGCCAAAAGCAAAGCTCCCCTTTTTAGAGCCTGTGAAGCAAAGGGTTCGGGCAGAACAGCCGCTTTAACCTTGCCGTCGATTAACAGCTCCAGGCGAAAACAGAGCGGTCTTATCAGAACCTCTTTTAATTCATTTTTAGGAATAGAGTAACGCAGCCTCATTTGATCCAGAACGTATTCCCCCAAAGTATCATGGTCAACAGCCACTGGAATATTGCGGATTCCTGAAACGTCACAAATGTCAGAGGCCGGAGAAGCCAGTAAAGCAATGCGGGAATCATCAGCCTCATAAGAAGCAACAGCCCTTACCTTAAATCCCTTCTCGTTTAACTTAGCCAGCTCCAGCAGATCACCGATTTGTCCGTCAATCCTTTCCTCCAGCAGTGAACGCTCCATTTCTCTGGCACTGACGAAAGGAACCATTTCCAAAACCAGATTTCTTTTTTCCAATTTCTCAGAGCCAATCCTTTGCAGAAAGGTCTTGCTTCCGTCTAAAGGCAGATAACCTATGCGGAAAAACACCTTCTCCGTTTTCTGCCAGGGAAAAAATGAACCGGCAGCAGCCATATGTTCAGCATAAATACTGCACGTTACCACCAGGAATAAACTAAAGATAAAAATTATCCGTCTTTTCAAATCATCAGCCCCTTTTCCTGTTTTTATTCTGCACAGGAAGAAGCTAATTAATACTCCTTAAAGCATTCCTTTAATTTCCCGTCCAAACTCCCGGGCTTCCTCAGTTTCAATTCGGTCAAAATCAGGGAACTCAACGCCTAAAATATTGCTGAATTCAGCCAGAACAGCCTTGTCCTCTTCTGCCAGCTGTTCTTTTATCATCCTGCCCCAAAAGGCTCTGCTGCTGATAATTTTCTGCTGCAAGAAATCATTGATCTGGTGCAGGAAGGCTGCTCCGCCGGTTTCCTGACCATTTACCCTAACGCTTCCTTTATCGGCACAAACAATAAAGAAAAACAGTTTCTTTTTTTCCAGCTCACTTTTATGCTTTTGCAGAAAATCGCTCATCTCCGGCAAAAAGCGTCCGGCATAAACAGGAGTCCCCAAAACAACAGCCTCAAAATCCAGGCTGTCCAATTCATTAACCGCCCGGCATTCTGCCTCAGGAATAGCCTCTGCTATATTTTCGGCAATTTTTTTCGTACTGCCATATTTAGTAGCATAAATAACGATTGTCTTCATCTTTTTCCTCACTTTTCTGCTTAATTAACAATTAATTCTCTGTTTAAGCTATATTCCCCTGCTAAGATGTGGTAAACTAAGATTAGCAAAGGAGGTTTTTATAATGTTAAACAAATTAAATGAAATATCATCTCTTATTGATGAATCATCTTCCTGCTTTATTTTAACCGGAAGCAAGCTGGCTCAAACCCTGGATATTCCTGATTTTCGCCAGGCACAGGTAAACAGCTGCGCATCCTGTACTAATGAATGTCACTCAGACAAAGAAGAAGGTCATTCCTGTCATAATCATTGTCAGGAAGAAAATCTTTACCGTCTGGCTTTATCTCTGCTGCAAAAAATCAAGGAGGTTAAACCGGCCGCTTTTCACCATTTACTCGCTCAATTAGAGCAGATGAAGGCTGTTAAAGGCATAATTACGGAAAATGTGGACAGTCTGCACCATTTGGCAGGCAGCCAGAAAATTTATGAGCTGGCAGGCAGCCTCAGACAGGCAGTATGCAATAAATGCCGTAAGCCGGTGCCGATCTCAGTTATGATTGAAAAGCTGAAGAATAAGGAGATGCCTCCAAAATGCAGCTGCGGCGGAGACCTTCAGCCAACTCTAACTGCTGATTATCCTCAGACCATACTCCCTCTGCTGCAAAAGGAGATGCAGAACTGCGACCTTTTAGTAATTGTCGGCTCTGATCTGACCGACCCTTTATTTAGTGAAATCATCCCGTTAGCCAAAAAATTCTGTATCATCAACAATGAGAATACCGCCTTTGATAAAGACGCTGCTGTCGTTTGTCACGGCCCTATGGAAAAGTTATTGGAGGATTTCACCCAGTCACTGAGCAGCCAGTTTTGTCTGGATTAGAAAAAAGGATAGGAAAAATTCCTATCCTTTTTCTAGTGTTTCTGTATCAGGCTTACGCACGGTTTTAATAAACAGATAAGCAGAACCAAGGGTCAAAATCGCTCCAATGATATAGGATAAATTCCAAGGCAGGTTAAACCCGATCTTGGCGTTAAGAATATAGGCATAGGTTACATAAAGCAGAAAAATGCCGGGAATAAGGGTAACCAGATAAGGCTTAGCTTCTTTATAAAGATAGGATGAAGCGACTAAGAGAGTAATCGCAGCGACCGTCTGGTTGGCCCAGGCAAAATAACGCCAAAGAATATTAAAGTCAATAAAGAATACCAGTGCAAAGCCGACTAAAAAAATCGGCAGAGATATTTTTAAACGGTTTTTGATATCACTCTGTTTAAGGTTTACATATTCAGCAATAATCATGCGCAGACTTCTGAAAGCAGTGTCCCCTGAGGTAATCGGCAAAATAATAATCCCAATTACCGCTATACTGCCAAAGCCTGCTCCTAAAACCAAAGTAGCAACATCCTTTACCACCGCTGCCGGATTAGAAGCATAGGTTACCAGATCCAGCTGACCGCCTTCGCGGAAAATAACCATGGCCGCCAAGGCCCAGATCATCGCGATCAATCCTTCCACTACCATCATGCCGTAAAAAATAGTTCGTCCCTGTTTCTCATTTTCCAGTGTTCTGGCTACAATCGGCGACTGCGTTGCATGAAAGCCGGAAATAAGTCCGCAGGCTACAGTAGTGAAAAAGAGCGGAAACAAAGGAAGAATATCAGGATGAGCATTAATTCTGGCCAAATCAAGATTAGGCACATGATAGCCTTTAAATAGAATGCCAAAGAAAATAGCTATGGAGCTGATAATCAGCAAAGCGCCAAAAACGGGATAAAACCGTCCAATAATCTTATCGACCGGCAAAAAGGTCGCAAAAATATAATAGATAAAAATACCAATAGCAACTGCTGTCGCTGTAACTCCAAACATCAGGGAGAACAAATCAGCCGGTGATTTAACAAATACTGCCCCTACTAAGAGCAGCAGCAGGGCTGTAAAAGCATTAACCAGATGATACATAAATTTGCCCAGAAACTGATGTGCCAGTTTAGGCAGTCCTGCCCCTTTATTTCTGAGCGAAATCAAAGAAATACTGTAATCATGCACAGAACCGGCTAAGATATTGCCGATAGGAATTAAAATGAAAGCAATCGGGCCAAACAGAGCTCCCTGAATAGCACCAAAAATAGGGCCTGTCCCGGCAATATTCAATAACTGAATCAAAGCATTTTTCCTGAAGCTCAAAGGGAGAAAGTCTACATCATCTCTCTCGGAGTGAGCCGGAGTGATCCTTTTCTCATCAGGCTCAAATATCTTATCAACATAAGCACCATAAGTAAAATAGCCGACAACTAAGATAACCAGGCCAATAAAAAAAGTAGTCATCATAAGCCTCCTCGCTGTATTTTTTGACTACTTCTAGCTTGCCCTTTGCTTATTAAATTATTCCTTTTAAAACAATCTTATTATCCCTATTCCGCCCTTTAAAGACTTTTCATATAAATTATGGTAAAATTAAATCGAGCCTTGGGACTCCACTCCCAAAGCTCTAAAAAATTGAATAGGAGGTGATACCATGCGACTAGATATAACTATCAGCCTTAGTTTATCTGGCAATGAATTATTGATGATATACATCATCATCAATAACCTTTGCAGGTAACACACTATTCAACCGGAAACTCCTGC
>JBJDXG010000143.1:0-4045 GCA_051866555.1 bacterium
AAATTATGGCGAGTACTCTACCACCGGTCAGAAATTTTCTGCATGGTGAGCTGGAGGGGGAAAGAGGATGTTGAATTTGGAAACTAAGGTAGGCGCAATGATTGTTACTGGCATATTGGCTGTTGTGATGGCGATTTTTCTGGTTAATGACTGGTCCTTTTCCAGGAAGAACTATGAAATTACAGCTATGTTTAAAAATGCTGACGGTTTAAAGGTTGGTTCGCCGGTTTCGGTAGCCGGAGTTCATGTAGGTAAATTAAAGGATGTGGAGCTTTTAGGCAATAAAGTAGCCATGACTTTGGAGATTCAGAAAAAATTTCAGATCCCGGAGGGCTCAAGGTTTGTCATCATTGCGTCCGGAGTACTGGGAGATAAATTTATTGAAATAACACCTAATACAGAATCAAACAGGATGCTTCAGCCAGGCAGCAAGGTAGAAGGGGAAAATATTCAGGATATGAATCAGGCAATCAGTCAGGCGGTCGATACCATGGCTGAGGTGCAGGATCTTACGGCTAACTTTAACGATATAGTCGGGGATAAGGAATTTAAAAAGGCAGTCGGTGAGGCGATCATCAGTCTGGCGGAGGCGATGAAGAATATGAATCAGCTGCTCGGCTCTCTGCAGCAGGTAACAGCTTCTCAACAGGGCAATATTGCGAATATTATTGAGAATATGTCGGTTATGAGCGGCAATATGGCGGCTGCTTCCAATGATATCAGACAGCTATTGCATGACGTGGAGGCTGATGGTGCTACGGCCGGAAAAATGCAGCAGATTTTGACTAATCTCGATCAGGCTACCGCTAAAGCAGCTCAGATTACCCGTGATGTTCAGTCCCTGACCGGAGACAAGCAGATGCAGGATGATCTTAAGGGCACTCTCCATAATGTTAGAGAGGTCAGCGGCAAAGCCAATAAGCTTTTATCATCAGCTGAAAATACCAAGGTTAAGTTCTTGCTGGAGGGGCAGAGCAGCTCTACTGAGCATAAGCTGAAGACAACTGCTGATATGATGATTTTTCCGCGTCAGGATCAGTTCTTTTTATTGGGGCTTACTAATATGAATGATGATAATAAATTTAATCTGCAGCTGGGGCAGAAATTGAACCGGCGGCTTGAGTTTAAGGCCGGGCTGTTTCAGGACTGTGTGGGGGTAGCTCTGAATCAGCATTTAGGTGATAAATTTTCTTTAGAGGGTCAGCTGAGTACCGACCACGATTCTCATTTTCAAATGAAGGCCCGTTATCACCTAAAGCCTGATTTGGCTTTCAGCTATCAGCATAATAATATCTTTGGTTCAGGTGATAAGGAATTTAATTTAGGAGTGGAAACTCTGTTTTAGTTAATCTTAGTCTGGGGGAGGTAGAGCCAATTGTCGAGAAAAATAATAATTATTGCTTTTTTGTCTTGCTTAATATTTTTGGCTCTGGCCTTTGGGTTAGCTGCAAATTATATTGCTAACGGACATCTGGCTGAATTGCTGTCTCAGCAATTAGGCGGTGAGATAACGGTTCAGGAAATTGAGCCTACTCTTTCCCAGGGCGTAAGGCTGAAGGGCATAACGGTTAAAGAAGGCGAAAAGGTGCTCTTGCAGGCTAAGGAGGTTGATCTCAGGGTCGATTTTCTGCTGGCTTTAAAAAAGCCTTCCTCCTGGATGCAGGCTTTGACCGGGGTAGATATTATAGAGCCGGAGATCTGGCTGGAACGTAAAGCTGATGGCAGGTGGAACGTTGCGGAGCTTCTGAACCGAAAGAGTGATAAAGGGGAGCTGCCGCGTGATCTGCAGCCTAAGATATTTTTATCGCAGGGCAGGCTGAATCTGGTTGACCGGCAAAAGAAGATTAAGAATCTAATTTTGACTGGTATTTCCGGACAGGCTGTTTTAAAGGAAAATCCGGAGATTGCTTTTGCTCTTTCCGGTCAGGAAAATAAGATGACCTTTGCTTTTAAGGGCAAGGTTAATTTGACTGACAAAAAAATAACGGGACAGGCTGAGGTAAAGCAGCTTGAGCTTGCTTTATGGCGTGATTACCTGCCCTTAGAGGACAAGGTTCAGCTTAAAAGCGGTATAGTAAAGGCTAAATTAAATCTAGCTGGCTACTATCCAAAGGCGATTACTTATTCAGGCAAGGTGTTTTTGACTGATGGTGAGGTGTATTTGCCTGAGTTACAGGCTTCCTGTCAAAAAATCCAGGCGAGTGCCAAAGTAAGTAAGGAAAAAGTGGAGCTTAAGCGTTTAGCCTTTAATCTTGGACAGAATAAAATACAGACTAAGGGAGAGATTTATCTTGCCCATGAAGTGCAGGCTGATCTATATCTGGAGCTAAAGAAAATTATTTGGCGTGACCTCCTTAATTTAGCTCCGCTGCAAAAATATCGTTCTCTGCCTTTGCCAAGTCAGACTAAGGGCAAAATTCACCTGCTTTACAGTGAGGATAAGATTATTTTGCCTGATATTGCTCTAAAGATGTATCGTGGCAAGCTTACCGGCAAAGGCAGCTATGACTTAAAAGAGAGGGATTTTCGAGCTGAGCTTCAGGCTGAAGGATTGGATATTAAGGAGCTTAATCTGCCGGTTGAACAGGGCAGGGTTGATTTTACTCTGAGCTTAAAGGGCAAAGAGAAGGAACTGCTTTATGCTGAAGCCAATGTCTTAGGGGAAAGTCTTTCCTGGGAGGGTGTGCCCTTCAATTATGTTTCAGGTAAGCTTTTCTGGGATAAGGGTATTCTTGGGGTGAACGACCTTTTATTAGACAGTCCTTATCTTAAAGGCAGAGTGAGCGGCCGAAAGGATGATGTTTGGCAAACCAATATCAATTATCTGGACCTTAATTTCTGGACTAAAAAGTATAAGTCTAAAATACCTGTTTCCGGGACGGCTTCTTTTCTTGGCACGGTAAAGCAGGAGGGCAAAAAGCTTGAGGTACAGGGAGACCTTTTTGCTGACCGCGGAAAAGTAATGGGTCAGGAGTTTAAGCTGATAAGCGGCAGGTTTGTTTTGGCTGATAAGCAGCTTAATCTGGATTCTGTGAGCTTGAAAAATGATTTAACCAGTTATCTGTTAAACGGCAGGATTGCTCTTAATGATTTGGCTGAGGCTGATCTCAACTTAAAGCTGTCTAATGTCGCTTTGCAGCCTTGGCTGAAGTATTTCTCCTGTGATAAGATTCCTCTGGCGGGAGAGGTCTTTGGGGAAATAAGCTTAAAGGGCAGCCTGCATAATCCTGATATTGCGGGAGAGCTGAATCTCAGTTCAGCCTCCTATGGCAGTGAGGAATTGGACCAGGGAATACTCCGCTTTAATTATCAGAATAAGGGCTTGACTTTGGAGCGCTTAGAAATTTGTCAGGACGATACTAGATTGCTTCTGACCGGCAAGCTGCCAAATGGCAAAGAAGGAGAATTTATTCTTAGTTGTACTGCTTTGGATTTGGGCATGGTTCCTTATTTGTCTGATAAGCTCTTGCCGGGCAGTCGTAAGGGAAATTTGTCTGGCCGGATCAAGGTCAATAATGCGGGGCATGGATTGGTTTTGCAGGACATGATTTTAGAGCATGGGGAAAACCGTTACAGTGCCAGCGGCGGAATAATGCTGGATAAAAAGAATCCTGCTTTTAATCTGCTGGTAAAAATTGAAAACAGCAGTGTCGATTTGCTTTCCTCTTTGATGCCAAGCAGTCTGCCGAATAACTTTACCGGACGGATAGCCGGGCAGGTTAAATTATGGGGCAGTGTTAAGACTCCGTTTATACAGGGTGATCTGGCTATTCTCGACGGCAGGATAGGCGGTCATTCTCTAGGCAAAGCTGATACCTCTTTTGTCTGGAATAATGATACATTAAGGATCGTTAAATTAGTTATACCGGTTGATGAAGGACTTATTCTGCTTAAAGGTGCAGTTCAGCCGAATAAATTGATTGATTTGGAAATTGCGGGGAAAAAGGTTAAGGCAGATGTGGTACGGGAGCTTTACAGCCTGCCGGAAGAAGCAGGAGGGGATTTTTCCTTCAATATTCAGGTCAGTGGTCAGACGAAAAATCCT
>JBJDXG010000144.1:0-4045 GCA_051866555.1 bacterium
AATTACGGATTATCCTGTTTTCCAGACCTAAAATACCGTCTAAATTTCTCAACCCAATATCAGCATCAACTAAAACCACTCTTTTCCCTGCTTTAGCCAAGCCTGTCCCAATACTGGCAGTGGTAGTGCTTTTACCTACCCCGCCCTTGCCAGAAGTAATAACAATGGTCTTTCCCATCTACAATCTCCTTTTTTGCAAAATCTCATAATTAATAAGTTAAATTAATTTATTCTCCCTTTTTATTGCCATATCCTGCACTATTCTGAAATAATTATAAAGTAAATTACTTATAAGCGGCGGGCAGATTTCTTTTATGCTCTGAACTGCGGTATAAGCGGTCTATCTTCTGATAAGCCCTGCTTTCAGGCGGCAGCTCCTTCTTGATATAAGCCTCGATTTCATCATAAGTAATTCCCATTTCCTCTTCATCGGTCTGCCCCTGCCATAAGTCAGCACTGGGAGCTTTGGTCATAATAGCTTCAGGAATGCCTAAACACTCAGCCATTTCATAAACCTCGCGCTTCAGAAGATCACTGATTGGTAAAAAATCGACCGCCCCATCACCATACTTAGTAAAATAACCGGTAACAGTTTCTGATAAATTATCGGTTCCGGCAACCAGATACCCTAATTGATTAGCTATAGCATAATCAGTAATCATCCTCAGTCTGGCCTTCATATTCCCCCGGCTTAAAGCACTTAATTCTTCACCGTAGGCCTCACCGATACTAGCCGCCAGACCGGCAAAAGAGCCGGTCAAATCTATTTCCTTATATTTCATTCCAAATTTATTTATCAGCTCCAAAGCGTCACGCTGGTGAACGGGATTGCTTTCTATCGGCATGATCAGACCCAAAAAGTTGTCTCCGGCCGCCTTTTGACACAAAACAGCCACTACCGCTGAATCTATACCGCCGGAAATGCCCAAAACAATGCCCCGAGCCCCGGAATCAGCCATCAGCTTTTTTATCCAGTCTACCCTTTGTTCAATCTCTGCTTCATAATTTCTCTTAACCATAATTACTCCCCCTGCACATCCTTCAAATCTGTATTAACAGCCGGCCTTCTCCCTGCTTTAGAAACAGCATGCCACTGACCGTTAATTTTAGCTCTTACTATATCGGCGGTAAAATCCGCATTGCTGCCGCAGCTGCTGCAGTTATGCAGCAGACTGCTCCCTACTCCATATACATCCACCGGCACTCCCAGTTTCTCAAATTCAGCAATTTTAGCCTGATTAAAGCCGCCGGTTACCACTATCTTAACCGCCCGACACCACGCCTTAGCTAAAGGCGCGTCAGCTTCAGGCAGCCATTTCCAGTCTAAAAAAGCCTCATCCAAGGCTCTTCTTATATTAGCAACCAACCGGGCATTCACCCCGCAGTCAAGCTGAGAGAGACCAAGCGGCTCAATCGAGGAATCAACCATATTGCCGCTGGTATCAGCTCTTACCGCAAACAAACGATACCTTTCAGCCTCCTCATTATTGCCAGCCTGCAAAAGCTCCCAATATTTCCTAAACAGCGCTTCCGCAACCTTTTTAGTTTCACTTACACAGTCATTATGAAAATCGACCAAAGCAACCCTCGGCACCTCAGGCGGCAAAATACGGCAAAACTGCAGCATCATCTCTGCCGTATCACCCAGAAAAACTGCCACATAAGCATGAGCCGTCGTGCCGCAGCCCTGACCATGCCAAAAGGACCCCTGAGCCGCAGTAGAAACACAAACCCGATGATGCTGCTGATACCTTTTATTAAAGACCTCCACCGCTTTTCTGTAAGATTGGCCATGAATCGGCTGCACTAAATAATGCGCAAATCTGGCCGGAAAAAAAAGAATCTCTTTGCCATTGGCTGCTTTTAAAATCTCAAAAACATTCGTAGCCACCTTAGTTCCTTCACTGAGAACGCCTAATATAGGCGTTTCCAAACGGGCAAAATCCTTATACCGGCCGCGGATTTTCAAAACAGGCTTTATATCCAAAGGATTGCCGCTGTAAGCAACAAGACTTCCCTCTTCAACACTCTGCACCTCTAACTGATCAAAGGTATTAACAAAATCTTCTCCAGCATAATAACCGGTACACTGCCGTAAAATGGCCAAAGCATCATCCAGACCAACAACTACTCCCCAAGGCTTTCTGCGGCTGAAAAACTGCATCTCCACCTCTAAATCTCCGGTCAAAACCTCACTCGCCCCAGGTATCTCACTTTCCCCGGCAAAAGAATAATTTTCTTCGTGCAAACAGCTTAAAATTCTGACAATATTATTAAAATACTCATCAGTATAAAACCCCTGACGCAGATTTTTAATTTCTTCAGCAGTCAAAGTCATTATTATCCTTGCTCCTTATTTTATAGTTGTTCCCAAGATATCTTCCATTTGCTGCAAAGCAAATTCATGCGCTAATATATCAAAGCTGGCAGTGCCATAACGGTAAACGACCGGTCTTTTCCCCAGATTAAACAATTCCTGCACCGTATAAAGCACACAAATATTAGTACATACCCCAACCACATGAACTTCCTCGATCTTAGCCAGATAATCCGCCAAACAGGTCGCAAAAAAAGCATTATACTTAGTCTTTAATACAATCTGCTCAGCAAAATCCCTGAGTTCGTCCACAATCTCGGCTCCTTCTGTCCCCCGCACACAGTGCCGCGGAAAATAATTAAATTCGCTGTCATCCGGCTTATGAGAATCACAGATAAAAAAAATCGGACTGTCCTCTGCCTTAAACTCCTTGATCTTCCGTACTATAAAAGGAATGATCCTTTCTCCGTCAGTCCCGCAGTACATACTGCCCTCAGGTCTAATAAAATCATTCAGCATATCTATCACCAGCAAAGCACGCTTACTGCTCAAAGACATTGCTCCTCCTTACTTTATACAGTTTCCACAAGCTGTTTTCAAATCCTGCTCTTAAAGGTCTAAGATAATGAAAAAGAGGATTATAGCTTAGCTAAAATCCCCATATTTTTAAAAAGTTTTCCCCAAATCACTTTTTATTATCAATTTATGAGTATGGCCGTTTTTAAGAAAAGTGTCAGCATTTAAAAGATGAGTATGATTATCCTCTACGCTTTCACCTTTTTCCGTATAAAGCTCAAAATAATGTCTGTGCCCCTTAGCTTCCCCGGTCTCACCAGAAACAAAATGCACATGATTTTTCTCTTCCTCAATCAACTTAGCCTTCATGGTCAAAACATTAATCTCATGGGTATGCTGCTCATTTTCTTCTGTTTTTCCCTGCACAGAATGTATATGTTTAGTAAATAAATCATTAGCCGCCTGCCCATATTGATTTTTACATTTCGGGCAGGTCTTATAAATGCTCATATAATACCAGTGCTGACATACCGGACATTGTACTTTAGCTTCAAGCTCATTTTCCGTACCGTTCTTTTCTTCTGCCTCCTTATTTAAAAAGCCGCAGTGAGGACAGAGAAAATTAAAATGATTCCAATTAAAATAACAGCCGCATTTAGCACAGCGATGCCGTTCCATTCTTTCCCCTCCTTTATCTGCAGGTCGGACAATATTTATCCCAATCACCTTCGCAGTGACAATTGCAGTTCATCTTCAGACAGCAGATTGTATCCAGAGTTACAGCATAAATCTTGCCATGACAATCCTTCAGCAAAACGTAATCATCATAGCACTGCAAAACATTACAGCCGCAATTTTCATTGCATAAATCACAGTCGCAGCCATCTGTCCAATCGTGGGTATCCCAGTCAGTATCCCAGCTGCTGTATGAATGACTGTGGCAATGAGGGCAATAATCATAATAATGGTAGTAGCCGCAGCCCGAACAATGTCGGCTGTGTCTCCTATGCAGACCGCCGTGCATGTGCCCTCCGTGATTATCAGGGCGGCCATGACTGCCATGATAACGATAATCATGCTTTACATCAACCTTGATCCCTCTGTCCTTTGCGCGTGAAAGATTCTGCCGCCAATAAACCTGAGGATTGCTGTTCCCCTTTGAGGCAAAAGAGGCTATATAAGTTTTATTTTTCTTATAAGAAAAAGCCAAGT
>JBJDXG010000145.1:0-4031 GCA_051866555.1 bacterium
ACCTGCCTGATTTTGTAAACTGATAACCTTCGGGAAGAGAGGTGAGGTAATGACACTAGCGGTCTGTCCTTAACTTTTTCTGGAGTTAAGGATTTTTTTATTGCAGTATTTATTATTTAGTAATGAGGAGGTGTGATACTTAGAAGAAAAATAAAAAAACAACTATTTATGCTCAGCCGTTTGGGCTGGGAATATAAATTTTAACCGTCAGGGAGTGGGCTGATGAAAAGGATTCTTTTTCTAACGAATAAAGACAGCGGACTGCATATCTTAGCTAAAGCAGGCAGTGAGTTAGCTACAGGTTATGAATTAGAACTGACCTGTATTTATACTGCCAGTTCTTCACTGGAGGAAATTTATACTGCGGTGTCTTACAATGAGCTGATAATTTTCTTCCTAACCGGAGGAATGGAGCATTATCCGCTTTATGGTGCAGTGAGGAATAAAGCAGCTGAGTTGCAGAAAAAATTTATTCCTGTGTGTTCTCCGGGAGAAACAACGCTGGAATATTTGCAGACCGCAACTGTTGAGAAAACCATAGTTGAGCGGGTGCAGAAATATTTCCATTACGGCAGTAAGGAAAATTACCGGCAGATGCTGCTCTATTTAAGTGAGCTTATCGGCGGAGAGAAAACCAATTGGCAGGAGCCGGTTTCGGTAGCCTGGCAGGGCTTATATTATCCCGGACTGGCTCATACTGCTGACCTGGCTGAATATTTGCATCTTACGGCTTATGATCCGGCAAAGCCGACCTTGGGTCTTTATTTCTCCCGTCATGAATGGATACAGGACAATCTTTACAAGGTCGATGCCCTGATAGCAGAAGGAAGAAGGCAGGGAGCAAATGTTATTGCCGTTTTTGGCTACAGTGCTAAAGACGCTGCCCTCGGTTCACTGGGAATAGAGGCTGTATTTGATCGCTATTTTTATCATCAGAGCAAAAGACTGATCGATGTTTTATTGGTTTCAGCTGCCTTTGCTCTTACGGCCAGCGCGGGACTCAGTGATAAACAATTTTTAAAGAAGCTGAATGTTCCGGTTTTGCAGGGCATTACCAGCTTTAGTCCTTATGCCGAATGGGATAAGGAGATGATGGGGCTTAATGCAGTGGATACGGCAGTCAGCGTGGCTCTGCCGGAGTTTGACGGAGCTTTGATTACTGTACCGCTGGCGACTAAAGAGAAAAAAGATGATTTAGTCTGGTATGAGCCTATTAAAGAGCGTATCAGCAAATATATCTCTTTGGCGCTGAAATGGGCAGAGCTGGGCAGAAAGTCTAATGCAGAAAAAAGGGTAGCTGTAATTTTTCATAATTATCCGCCGCGCAATGACCGAATCGGCAATGCAGTAGGTTTGGATACTATGGCTACCGTCTGTTCTTTGCTTGCCGCTCTTAAAGACAGGGGCTATAAGGTGGACTGCCTGCCAGAGAATGGGCAGGAGCTGGTCAATGCTTTGCTGCAAAGGGTGACTAATGATCGGCGGTATCTGACCGAGGAACAGATAAAAAATGCTGCGGGCAGGGTGAATAAAGACCAATATCTGACCTGGTTCAACTCCTTTGCTCAATCTATGCAGGAGAGTTTGAGGAAAGACTGGGGAGAGGCTCCCGGCAAGGTTTTCTGTTTGGCAGAGGAGCTTTTAATTCCGGGACTGCTTAACGGCAATATTTTTCTGGGGCTGCAGCCGCCGCGCGGTTTTGGTGAAGAAAAGAGTAAAATTTACCATTCACCGGACTTAGCTCCGCCGCACCATTATCTGGCTTATTATCGCTGGCTAAGAGATGTTTTTAGGGCTGACGCGGTTATCCATGTAGGCAAGCATGGCAGTCTGGAATGGCTTCCAGGTAAAGGAGCAGGGCTGTCTGAAGCCTGTTATCCTGATGCAGCAATTGCGGATCTGCCCAACATTTATCCTTATATCATCAATGATCCGGGAGAAGGGACTCAGGCTAAAAGAAGAAGCTTTGCCTGCATTATAGACCATTTGCCGCCCTGTATGACCTTGGCCGGTCTGACTGATGAGCTTTTGGAGCTGGAACGCCTGCTGCAGGAATACAGGGAAGCAAAGCAGCTGCAAAGAGAGAAGCTGCCGGTGATTTTAAAGCTGCTGCAAGAAAAGACAGAAAAAGCGGAGCTGCAGACTGACCTTCAGCTAACTGACTGGTCTCAGCCGGAAAATAATCTGGAAAAGCTTAGTGCTTATCTGGAGGAGATTCATTTCACGCCGATCAGGCAGGGGCTGCATATTTTAGGCCAGCTTCCGCGCTTTGAACGGCTGAGAGACTTTTATTTTATCCTGCTTCGTTTGTCAAATGGTGAGGTTCCCTCTTTAATGGAGTCTTTAGCTGCTGTTATGCAGGTTAAGGCAGAAAGCGATGAGGTATGGAATAAAGGAATTGATATTATCAGCTTAATTATGGAGGCTGACTATACTTTGCCGATAATAGAGGAGATAACAGCAGATTTGGAAAATATTTATGGCTCTAATCCTTGCCTGGATGATTTGCGAAGCTGTCTGGTCTACCTGGTTAAGCGTTTAGCTCCTAACATTTTAGCAGTCGATCAGGAAATGGAGGCCTGCCTTGCTGCTTTAAACGGAGAATTTATTTTGCCGGGGCCTTCCGGAGCTCCTACCAGGGGCATGGCTGATATTCTCCCAACCGGAAGAAATTTTTATTCTCTTGACCCAAGGTCAGTGCCTACTAAGGCTGCCTGGCAGGTAGGACAAGCTCTGGCCAGCCAGCTTACAGAGCGTTTTTTAAATGACGAGGGGCATTATCCGGAAAGCATCGGTCTTGTACTGTGGGCAACTCCGGTAATGCGCAATAAAGGAGATGATATGGCAGAGATCATGGCGCTTTTAGGCGTGCGTCCGGTCTGGGCTGAAAGCAGCGGCTGGGTCACTGACTTGGAGATTATTTCGTTA
Source organism: bacterium (assembly GCA_051866555.1). Classification (GTDB taxonomy): domain Bacteria; phylum Bacillota; class JBJDXG01; order JBJDXG01; family JBJDXG01; genus JBJDXG01. The sequence goes on from JBJDXG010000145.1 coordinate 2,929, forward strand.
GCTGAGCTTGGCAGACCGAGAATCGATGTCACAGTCAGAATCAGCGGTTTGTACCGTGATACCTTCCCGCAGGGGGTGGAATGGCTTGACCGGGCAGTGGAAATGGTAGCTGCTTTAGATGAGCCGGAGGACATGAATTATGTCAGAAAGCACGTCTTAGCCGATACACAAAAATTTTTAGAGGAAGGAGATGATTTGACAGCAGCAGCAGCTAAGGCCGGTTACCGGATATTCGGCTGTATGCCGGGAAGCTATGGAGCCGGTGTCGGCAAGCTGTTAGAAGAAGGAAACTGGGAAAATATCGACCAGATGCGGGATGTTTATTTAACCTGGGGCGGCTTTGCCTATGGCAACAAGGGGTATGGTGTTTCCTGCCGGGAAGTATTTGCTCATCGCTTAGGACAGGTAGAGGCGACGGTAAAAAATGAGGATAACCGGGAGCTGAATATTTTAGACGGTGATGATTATAATGCGTACCACGGCGGAATGATTGCCGCTGTCCGCAGTCTGCGGGGCAAAGCTCCCTCTTCCTATTGCGGTGATACCTCAAAGCCGCAGGCAGTAAAGACCAGGAGCTTAAGGGAAGAGATGAAGCTCATTTTCCGCAGCCAGGTCTTAAATCCCAAATGGCTGGACAGTATGCAGGAGCATGGCTATAAGGCGGCCGGAGATTTGGCCTCTCTGGTTTCCCACTGCTTTGAATGGGATGCCACTTCTGAAGTATTGGAGGACTGGATGTATGAACGCTTAGCTGAAACCTACGCTTTAAATCCGCAAATGCAGGAATGGATGAATGAGGTTAATCCCTGGGCTTTGCAGACGATCAGCCGTAAGCTCTTGGAAGCTATACAAAGAGAGATGTGGACAGCCAGGGAAGAAACTAAAAAAGAATTGCAGAAACTCTATTTAAACATAGAGAGTGAATTGGAAGGACGAATGGAGTAGAGAGAAGGGAAGTATAAAATGAAAAAGAAGATGAAAAAAATAGCAGCTTTTTTAGCTGTGCTGGGAGTATTGTACGGTTTGCCAATCTGTACAGCTCAGGCTGCTGAAAATGAAGAAATGCCGGAATTTGAATTAAATCAGGTAATAGTAACGGCTTT
>JBJDXG010000146.1:0-17552 GCA_051866555.1 bacterium
TTCCAAGCTTATCTCCTCTAAAATCCGAGTCTGTCTGACAGACAGTTCAGTCTGCTCCCTTTGATTAAGCAAAATATAAATCAGGCTGTTAGCCCCAAAAATAATACATTCCCCCAGCTCCGGCTCCCACTTCTGGCAAAAATATTCCAGGCTGATATCACTCACCGGAGAGCCCTCGCCTCTGGCAATACAACAGATATAGTTATCATTTTTCTCCCAGCTGTGCTTAGCGATTGAAACAGACAGAAAAGCCTGGTTTTTCTTCCTGCCGGCAACGTAATCAATCAGTTGGGAGCGAAAGCGATCCTTAGGCACATAATTAGCCGCCGCCTCTTTCTGCAAAAACTGAAAAACATAACGGGCCAGAATACAGATTCTGATATAGTCCTCCGGCACAAGCGGACTATGATTAGCATCCACACAAATCTGCGCTTTATATCTTTTACCCTCAAAGATATTATAAAGTAAAGAAGAATGCTCTGGAATATAATTGAATTCAAAAGGCTCCAGGGTTTTAAATACCTTCTCAGCATCCGCCAGGGCACTTTTAATCCAAGCATCAGATAAATAATCACTGTCACCCTCTCTAAAAGGATAAGGGTATTTTATGTCTTCCGTCTCACCAACACCTATGATTTCAAAGTTGCCGCTGTGAACCGTCAGCGGATTACGGAAATAAGGCACGCTGGCAGAGCAGATTTCATTGAGCGTCCCATCACGCAGAAGGATCTGCGCTAAATTTTCTTCCCAAGAGCTGTAATACTCCAATATTTCATGCAGTTTTTCATAAAGCCTGCCTAAGCTGTACTCAGCATCAACACAGATACATTCATGGTGGGTCGCTTGCAGCAAATCCTCACTTATTTTGCCCAGTACAATCATGAGACAGCTTTCCCCAGTATTTTCAAGCGGAAAATGCTTCTTATCCACAATAATATATACAGTATTGCTTTTAACACTGATAAGCGGATTATAAATAGTAACATATTTAATAGCACACTCTGTCCTGCATGAAGTTAGCTTATGAGCGAGACATTTATCCAATTTTTCATATATAAGATAACTGTTTACTGCCATGAAACATCCCTTCTTTACCCAATAAAAATTTATAACGACTGGTTATACTCAACACAAGCTTGGAAATACGCATCAATGTTTTCTATTTTAGCAGAAGGCGGAATATCGCAGCCTGAAGATAAGACAAAATGCGGATAATCCTTAACTGCTTTAAGCAGCTCTAAAGTAACCTCCCGCATATTTTCCGGTGTACTGTGTGTAAACATTTCCGATGGATCTATGTTGCCGAAAACCAGAACATCCGGCGGAGTCTGTGCTAAAATTTCCGGCATCTTTACGCTGTTGCCGTAATGGAAGCCCTTAGCTCCTGTATTATACATGGAAGTTACTGACTTAGTAACCTGTCCGCAGTCATGCAGCACCACAAAGAAGTAATCATCCTGCACAGCATCAACTAGCTGCTTAACATAAACTGAGGAAAAAGCATCCAGCTGTTTCGGTGACAATAGACCAGCTGTCGGCTCAGCTACAAAAATACCATTAGCTCCGGCCGCCTTATAGGCTTTAGCTCTGGCTATCAAAAATTCGGTTGCCTTAGCCAGCAGCTGATGCAGCGCCTCCGGATTCTTTCTGGTCATTTTCAAGGCTGCCTGTACTTCTAAAAGATTAGCAGCTAAAGAGAACGGACCAAATTGTCCGCCAAAAATCGGACGGTCAGTGATCAGCTTTTGAGCCTCAGTAACAGCTTCAATAAACACGTCAACTCTGCCGCTGTGCACATCAGGAACCTGAAGTGCATTTATTTCTTCAGCTGTTTCTATCAGAGCATCTCGCACTGACGGAGCCTCATTATCCTTAAAAGTAACAACAGAGCCAAAAGCCTCGGAATCTACCGAAAGATCCATACCAGTTGTAGCGGCTATCATCTTAGGATATTTTTCAATAATCTTAGCCATAGCTGCCGCCATTTTTTTCCCATCATTAACCGTTTCAATGATGCCTAGATTAAATTCCGGCAAGCAAGGGAAATAAAGCACCGGCATATTTCTGACATCCTTTGCTTTAATTATTTCTAAGGCCCATTCACTCATATTTATCTTCATAATTCAACACTCCCTCTATATTTTTAAATTCAGATGTGAGCTATGAATTTATTATATATTAAGTGCTTAATTTTTTGAGGGGACAAATTATAAAAAAATACAGGGGACAATTCCCCTGTATTTTTTCAACCGCCAAATCTCTTTTTTAATAATACCAGCCTTTGCCTGTATTCTTCCGCCGATGCTGCCTGCACGCCGCAGCGCTTCAGAGCAGACTGTATTCCCGTAACAGTCCGGTAGCCCTCGTCTATATCATACTCCGCCTGAGCCACTCCGGCCAAGCCTTTCTGCGGCGGAATAATCGAAGTCACTACATTAGCTCCTGCCTTAAGGCGTGATTCCAAACCATTAAGCCCATCGACATCCAGAGAAGCAGGAATCAGAGCCTCGGGAAATAAAAGACGCATCACCGCAATGTTGCGCAGCTCCCGTTCATAGCCTGGCTGCCCAATAGCTTCCAGCGGAGTTCCGGACTGAGGCACAAAGGTCATGCTTCTCACCTGAGCTGCCTTTAACTCCTGCATCACCCGCAGCGAATGGACTGTGTCAGCAATTTCATCACCAACTCCGGTCAAAAGCCCCTCCTCCAACAGCATCCCAGCCTTAGCTGCCTGCTTTTTCGCCGCCATTCGCAGCTCATAGCTCTGAGCCAGACGCAGTCTGGCAAACAGCTGCCGATTATGAGTTTCCTGATAAAGAGCATACCAATCAGCTCCAGCTTCTGCCAGCTGCCGAATAGCTGACTCATCTATAACCCCGGGAGAAATCATCACCGGCAGACCAGTAGCCTGCTTGACCGCTTTAACCAGCCAAGACAGCCTATCCGGTGAAAAATAGCGATCCTCGCCCATAGTCAGATCAATAAGATGCACTCCTGATTCCTTTAATTCCACAGCAGTTTTCACTATCTCCTCCAGAGCTTTGCGATACCTGGGCGGCTTCTGATTAGAAGCTCGGTAATAGCAAAAGGCACATTCATTGTGACAATAGGTAGAAAAATACACAAAGCCGTAAAGATATACCTTGGGCCCAAAATAGCGATATCTTAATTCCCTGGCTGTCCTATAAATTTCACTGACCTCCTGCTCATCTCTTGCTGAAAGCAGGTATTTGAGTTCATCATCTAAAAGCGGCTGCTCATCTAAACATTTTTGCAAAATCCTTTTCAGCATCGTCTTTCTTTCCTTTAACTCAAGATTAAAAAAAAAGATAGACTGACCAAAGCACAGCTTTGGCAGTCTATCCACTTCTCTTTGCAGATATTTATTACAGATTATTTATTCCAGTAGGTAAGTCCAAGATCAGTTAAGATCTTTACAGCCTCATCATAGATCTTTACATATTCTTCACTTGGAGTAAGAGTCTTAACATCATAGCATTCCTGGAATTTCTTGCCCCGAGGAGCAGTCTTATAATCCTTTTCATACATAGCAATCAGCTTATCCAACAGGATATTGACCTCATGTACATCCATGCCGGCAACTGCATGAGCGGCCTCGCCCATCATCCTTGCCTCCATAGCTGTAAACAAATCGGTTGTTACCCCCTTGCAGGAAGCTACACCGGATAGGATCTCTCTTCCGGAGCAGGTATCAGTGATTGCTTGAGCTGCTGTTTCCAACAGACACATCACAGTACAAGGTCCTGCAATAGTATAATATTGATTGCCCAACAACAAGTGAGTGTTAGCCTCAACGGCACGGCAAGCGTGACCTGCAACAACAAGAGCCTCTCTCGCTGTAGTAATGCCCCATCTTACATGAACCGGTCCGTCAAGATGCCATGTACCCTGCATCATTACAAATGAATTTAAGGTTGTCGCCACATCAACGATAGTTGTTTCTTCAAGACCACCTGCATAACCGCCATAGATAGGCATCTGCTCTACCATTACGTTTACGCCAGCAAGAGCATAGTGAGCACCTACACACAATGCACTTACATCGATCTTCAACTCGTTAAGCTGCGAAACCTCGTGCGAATCATCTGGTCTCATTCCGCCGACAAAATCTGCTTCAATAACACCAGCCGCACTTAAAGAAGTTTCATTGCCCTACAACCCCATGCCGGTTCTTCCGGCACGCATCATAGCCTCTCTGACCTGCAAAGCTTCTGAACGCACAGCCATCAGCTCCCAAGGAGTACCTGGCTGAGGATCATGACCCATTACAGTCTGCATTACCCCATCAACGATAGTATCAACGATCGGTTCCTGAGCATAAGACTGATGAATAGCCATGAACATTTCTTCAGAACAAGGAGACCCGGTCGGACCGCCTTGAATGATCGGAGGTTTTTTAGAATCATAAGCTCTTGGTGTAACCACATGAGCTTCTGCACCCTCACCAAAGGTAAAATGGTCTGGAGCTGATTCCAGGGCATGCAGAATTTCATCACGAGTATATTTTATTACTCTGCCTGTATCAATACAGTACACACCACAGGTTTCCAGCATTTCCAAGCCAGCTTGGAATAAATTGTTGATTAAGTCTGGATCTTCAGGAATAACCGTTTTCTTATCCATCTTAATGCCATATTTCTTTTTCAGCATGCGAGCTGTCTGCGGTATTACTTTAAAGTCCCATTCTTTTTCTTCCATCTTTTGACCGCTTTTAGCTCTATCATAGATATCATAGACTGTCAAATTTCTGGCAACTGCTTTCATAGCTTTCCTTCCCTTCTTTTAAAAATTAAGCTCCTTTTTTAGCTGCTATCAGCTTTTTCGCCATAGCAACTGCATCGGTAGCTGTATCTGTATAGGCATCTGCACCAATGCTGCTGCACCATTCCTCAGATACCGGAGCTCCGCCATACATACAGATGTATTTATCACGAATGCCATTTTCCTTTAAAAGATTGATCTCATCTCTTTGTGATGGCATGGTGGTCGTCATCAAAGCTGAACCGCATATAATATCGGCATTTACTTCCTCAGCTTTTTTAATAACCTCCTCAACCGGTACATCACGGCCAAGGTCATAGACTTCAAAGTTATTAGCATTGAACATAGTTTTAACAATATTTTTTCCTATGTCATGAATATCCCCCTGAACAGTATGGATAACTACGACCCCCTCCTTAGCACTGTTCTTTTCTTCATCAGATAAAGAACTGGTAAGGACCTCTACGGCAGCTTCGAAGGCTTCTGAAGCCATCAAAAGCTCAGGAACGAAGGCTTCGCCTTCATCAAATAAATCACTCATTACCTGCATCCCGGCTGATAAGCCAGTGCTGATGCAATCCAGAGGATTAAGGCCACAGGCCAAGGCTTCCTTAGCTGCTTCTACAGCCATATCCTCATCCATTTCAGTAACGGATGTTTTCAGCTTTTCATAAATTTCTTCCTTAGTCATTTTGATATCCTCCTTTACCCTTATCATTTTGATTTATCTATAAAAGTTTTAAGCTTTTATATTCTTAAATATCTCCTCCTGATAAGTGAATGATATCACAGATTAAATTTTTTACAATACTTGCAGCATTTCTTCCCCATTATTGACTAAAATCGCTCAGCCAATTGTCATTTTTGACTAAGAAAGCAGTTCATACGTTTCATAACCCCATTTATCAAAGGTATTCATCTCCCGATAAACACCATAGGCCATGTCCAACAAAGGCAGAAAAGCCACCGCTCCGGTTCCCTCACCCAGAAACATCCCGCAGTTGATGAACGGTTCCAGCTCCAAAGCTTCAAGAATCAGGCGATCGGCAGGCTCATTAGATACATGAGAAGGCAAAATATAATCACGCACCAGAGGACAAAGCCTGACCGCTGCCAAGGCTGCTGTGCCTGAGATAAAGCCGTCTATCACAATAGGCAGACGATGTACTGCACCGCCGATAAATACACCCATCAAACCAGCAATATCCAAGCCGCCCACCTTAGCCACCACATCGAGCGGATTATGGCAGTCAGGCTGATTGACTGCCAACGCTTGTTCAATTGCCCTGATCTTTCTCTGTAAGCCGGCACTGGAAAGTCCAGCACCTCTTCCAGTCACAGCCTCTACATTCTTCTCCAGCAGTACAGAGGCTACCGCACTGGAAGTCGTAGTATTGCCTATCCCCATCTCACCGGTTGCCAGAATATCATAGCCGGCATTTTTCAGCTGCCCCACAACAGAAATACCTACTGCTATAGCCTGCCGCACTGCCTTTTCACTCATAGCCGGCCCCTGCGTCATATTCTCAGTTCCATACATAACCTTCAGTTCCGGTACTGTCACCTCCGGTATATCCACCGCCACCCCAATATCAATGGGGTGAACATCAACTCCGGCCAGTCTTGACATAATGCAGACACTCGTATCACCCTTAGCAAAATTAGCGCTTACCGCCGCCGTTATATCCTGACCGCTCTGCGCAACTCCCTCAGCTACAACTCCATTATCAGCACACATAATAACAAGACCCTTTTTCCGCAGGGGAAAATATTCTGTACCTCTTATGCCGGCAATCTGCTCAACAGCTCTTTCCAGCTTACCCAAGCTTAAAAGCGGCTTGGCTACTTTAAGCCAATGCTCATGAGCCTTAGCTGCCGCCTGAGTATCAAGCGGACTTATCTTTTGCAACAGACATTCTAAATCCATCACCAATCACCTCACCAATTTATAATTTACAAATTATCACACAGACAAAAGGAATTATCAGCTCCAGCACCTGTAAAAAATATCCCGCTAAGTCGCCGGTAATTCCTCCAAAATATTTAAGACAAACATGATAATGATAGCCAAATAAAACGGCAGCAGCTGTCAAGACACCCAAGGCCAGCCAAAGATTAAGCAGAAGCATAAAAGATGCGGCAAATAAAATCCAGACTGTAAGAACTACCCTCACCCGTTTTTTATGGGCTGCATTGGAAAAAGCACAGGCAAGTCCTGTGTTTTTAGCCAGAGGGAAGGAAACTATCGCCATACCGCTTAAGGCTCTGGTCAGCATATAGGATAAAGCTGTAACTCCCAGCATCTGACTGGAAAGCTCACTCCAAACGCCCAATGAAAGCGCAAAATACACCAAGCCGCCAATTACAGCAAAAGCACCGGAACGGGAATCCTTCATAATTGCCAAACGCTTAGCCCTGTCCCCCCAGGAGCTTAAAGCATCCATAGCATCTAAAAAGCCGTCAAAATGAATGCCGCCGGTAATAAAGACAGGCAAAACAGTCATAACTGCCGCCTTAAGCAAAACAGAACAATTGAGCCGCAACAGAAGAAGTCCTGCCATATACATAATAATACCAACTACCATTCCCACCAGCGGAAAAAAACATAAGGCATATTTCATGCTCTTTTCCTGCCATTCCACCGCAGGCATCGGTATTTTGGAATACATTGCAAAAGCAATTATCATTGATTTCAGCATCTTAATTTTCCTAATCCTTTCTGCAAAAATGAAAAAGTCAATGATGAATTGAAATATCTTCAAATCATCATTGACCTTACCCAGCTATATTATAATCCCCAAATAACTTTAAAGTCAATATCTTTAACTTTAATTTACATAAAAAAATCCCAGAGAAAATATAACTCTGGGATTGAATAATAACTATCTTTTTGAGAATTGAGGCGCTCTCCGAGCTTTTTTCAAACCGTATTTCTTTCTTTCAACAGATCTTGGATCACGAGTTAAGAAACCAGCTTTCTTCAAAGCAGGTCTTAATTCCAAGTCAGCTTTTAATAAAGCACGAGAAACACCATGTCTTACAGCACCAGCTTGACCAGAAACTCCGCCGCCATGAACCTTTACGATTACATCAAATCTATTCAAAGTTTCAGTCAGCACTAGCGGTTGTTTCACGATGGTTGCCAAAGTTTGACGGCCAAAATAATCCAATAGCTCACGATTATTTATTAAAATCTTTCCATCACCAGGAACTAAACGTACTCTTGCAATAGAATCTTTTCTTCTTCCTGTTCCGTAATATTGTACCTTTTCCATGAGTATTCCCTCCCTTCCTTCTGTCGGCTAAATCTATTAGAATTCTAATACTTCCGGTTTTTGAGCTGTATGCGGATGTTCCGCTCCGCTGTACACCTTCAATTTTTTGAACATAGCAGCAGCAAGTCTGTTATGAGGCAACATACCCTTAACAGCTTTTTCCACTAGAAGCTCCGGTTTAGTTTTTAAGAAAGTTTTATAATCCATTTGTTTTAGTCCTCCTGGATAACCAGAATGACGATAATACATTTTTTGTTCTAATTTTTTGCCGGAAAGTACCACCTTTTCAGCATTAATGATAATTACATGATCTCCTGTATCCACATGAGGTGTGTAAATCGGTTTATGTTTACCGCGAAGAATCGCTGCTACTTCGCTGGCTAATCTTCCTAATACTTTTCCTTCTGCATCAACTACATACCATTTTCTTTCTAACTCATGAGGTTTTGCAACAAATGTTTTCATCTTTTCTCCCTCCTTTTCTTAAATTAAAAGTAACATTTATATCAAGCCCGGGGCTCTTGGGCTTTGATAGCTTACCTAATATATTTTAATATAATGATCCGCTTATGTCAATACTTGATTTTAATAACTTACATTAGCTAAAACCAAACCTTGAGCCGGAGCAACATATGTTGTTTTCTTTCTCACTGGATTATCTAAAAAATCCAGAACAATTTCCGGTTCCAAATTGCGTGAACCAATTTCCACTACAAAACCGACTATCATTCTTACCATGTTATATAAAAAACCGTTGGCCGTAACCGAAAATTTAAGAATCCCTGAATTTTTTTCTTCCAGGCTAACCGAAAAAATATTACGTTTAAAATTTAAAGTTCTGGTTTTCTTAGAACAAAAAGCAAAAAAATCATGTTCGCCCTGAAAATAACTTAAGGCCTGCTGCATACGCGGCAAATCTAAAGCTCGGGGAAAAAAATAAAAATAATTCCTTCCTAAAGCGGGCGGAAATTGATTATTCCAAATATAATAATAATAAGTTTTCTCTTTAGCACTATAACGCGCATGAAAGTCCAGAGAAACCTCTTCAACGTTCTTAATCACTATATCTTCCGGCAAGCGTGAGTTTAAGCCTAACATCAGCTTAAACGGCTTAATCTCAGAAGCAGTCTGAAAATTAACGACCTGACCGCGTGCATGTACTCCAGCATCTGTTCTGCCGGAAGAAATTAAAGAAACATCCTCCTGAATTATCCCTTTTAAAGTGCTCTCTAAAACCTGCTGCACCGACAGAGCATTATTCTGTCTTTGAAATCCATGATAAGCTGTACCGTCGTACTCTAAAACCATTTTAATATTTCGCATTTATATACTCCAATTAAATAAACTGTTGCTGAACCAGGTCAAAAAAGCAACTAAAACTACAGTCAGAATAACAAATAAATCAAGCTCCTGAAATATTAACTGCTTCATTCTGGTCCTGCCGATATCTCCGCGATAGCATCTAGCCTCCATAGCAACAGCCAAATCATCAGCTCTCTGAAATACGCTGACAAAAAGAGGCACCAAAAGCGGAAGAATATTCTTGACCCGATTAAAAAGGCTGCCCTCAGTAAAATCCATGCCCCTGGCCATCTGAGCCTTCATGATTTTCTCTGCTTCCTCCAATAGCGTAGGAATAAAACGCAGAGCAATAGTCAGCATCATCACCGTTTCATGAACAGGCAGCTTCAATTTTTTAGCCGGACTGAATAAGGTCTCCAAACCGGCAGCAATATCTAAAGGAGATGTTGTCCAAGTTAACAACCCGGAAAACAAAATAAACAAAAACAAACGCCAGCTATAGATTATGCCTCGGCTTATTCCTTCCCGGCTCACCTCAAACGGTCCAAAAGAAAAAAGCACCTGCCCCTTAGTTAAAAAAATATTAAAAATAAAAGTAAACAAAATAAACCAGAGAATCGGTTTTAACGACTGCATGACAACTCTGCCTGGTATTTTAGACAGCTTAATAACAGTAAAGGAAAATAAAGATAATATCAGATAAGCAGGCAAATTGTTCAAAAAAAACAAAAGAAAAAAAAGCAGAAAAAGACTGATTATTTTAGTCCGCGGGTCGGCTCGGTGAAGCAGAGATCTTTGCGGTATATACTGCCCTATTACCACATTAAGCATTTTTATTTATTCTCCTTAAAAGCTCTTGGGCAGCCGCAGCAGGTGTAAAAATAAACGGCTCAACTTCTTTGCCCTTACGCTTTAAGGTCTGCATTAAATCAACGATCTGCGGCAGTTCCAGACCTAAGGCTTCCAGTTCATCCTTTTCAGCAAACACTTCATTTAAGGAACCAGCTAAGACTAAATTCCCTCTGTTCATAACAAAAACCCTTTTCACCATTTTTGCAACCTCTTCCATAGAATGTGAAACTAAAATTATAGTCATTCCACCTTTATTCAAATCCTGCAGCAAAGCTAAAACAGCATCTCTGCCTCGAGGATCAAGATTAGCCGTCGGTTCATCTAAAATAAGGTAGTCAGGCTCCATAACCAGAACGCCGGCTATAGCCACCCTGCGTCTTTCACCGCCGCTTAAATGCAAGGGAGATTTCGAAGCAACTTTATCAAATGATAAGCCTACCTGAGTTAAAGCTAGGTTCACTCTTTCCTGCACTTCGGCTGAAGAATACTGCTTATTTCTTAACCCAAAGGCCACATCAGCCAAAACCGTTTCTTCAAAGAGCTGCTGCTCAGGATATTGAAAAACCATGCCTATCCTTCTGCGGATTAAAGAGATTTTTACCTCTTTAGCATTAATATCACAATCATCCAAAAAAACGGTTCCTGAACTGGGCTTCAGCAAACGATTAAAATGCTGAACTAAAGTTGACTTGCCTGAACCGCTCTGGCCTATAATTCCTACAAATTCACCCGGTTCAATTTTTAAAGTAATATCATGCAGAGCCATTACTGCTAAAGAACCCTGACCGTAATAATGAGCTAAATTGCTTACAGATATGGACATAAATAATTCACCATCTCATCTACAGTAAAAATATCCTGAGGAATATTCAAACCGGAATTTCTCAATAAAAAAGCAAGTTCAGTCATAGGAGGAACATCAAGTCCTAAAGCCTTTAATTTATCCACCTGAACAAATATTTCCTCAGGTGTCCCTTGCATTACAACCTTGCCTTTTTCAATTACAATTACCTCATCAGCATTCATTACTTCTTCCATATAATGAGTAATCAGGATAACAGTTATCTTTTCCTCTGCCTGCAGCTTTTTTAAAGTATTCATGACCTCCCTACGGCTCATCGGATCAAGCATAGCTGTCGGCTCATCCAAAACAAGATACTTAGAGCCTAAAGCCAGAGCTCCGGCAATAGCTACCTTTTGCTTCTGCCCGCCGGAAAGTAAATGAGGAGAAAAAGCTCTCCATTCTTCCATCCTTACCGCCTGCAAAGCCTTAGCAACTCTCTTTCTTATTAGCTCAGGAGCTAAACCAAGATTTTCCGGACCAAAAGCTACATCATCCTCTACAACTGCTGCTACAATCTGGTTGTCTGGATTTTGAAATACCATCCCCACCTTTTGTCGGATTGCCCATATATTTTCCTGTTCACTCGTATCAAGTCCATCGACCAATACCTTTCCGCTGGTAGGTAAAAAAAGTGCGTTAAGATGTCTGGCAAGAGTTGATTTCCCTGAACCATTAGTTCCAATAACAGCAATAAACTTACCTTCAGATAAAGTTAAAGAGACATCTTGTAAGGCATGATACAGTTTATCACCTGCCTGATAAACATAACTTAAATTCTTAATCTCAATCATCCTGACTAAATACCTCTCTAATAGCAAGATAGTGACTAGATTAATAATCTAGTCACCCATTCTGCATTTTATACTAATTCGATCAAAACCATTTCAGCACCATCACCGCGGCGTGGTCCAATTTTTATAATTCTTGTATAGCCGCCATTTCTTTCTTGATATTTTGGAGCAATATCAGAAAAAAGCTTAGCTAATACTTCTTTATCCAAGATAAAAGAAGCAGCTTGACGGCGTGCATGCAAATCGCCTCTTTTACCTAAAGTAATCATCTTATCAGTCAGGCGTTTAATAGCCTTAGCACGAGTCTCTGTTGTTTCAATTTTTTCATGTTTTAACAAAGAAGTTACCAGATTGCGAAACATAGATCTTCTGTGATCAGCTCTCACACCCAGTTTAACTAATCTTGCCATATATCTCCCTCCTTTTATTCATTATTGGGTTTAAAATCAAGACCCAGGCTAATCAGCTTGTTTTGTACTTCTTCAAGTGATTTCTTGCCCAGATTTCTAACTTTCATCATGTCATCTTCACTTCTCTTAGCTAAATCCTCTAAACTATTAATTCCGGCACGTTTCAGACAATTATAAGAACGAACAGACAAATCAAGTTCTTCAATACTCATTTCAAGAAGTTTATTTTCTTCTTCTTTCTTCTGTACCATAATAGTTCCGATTTGATCAACATAATCAGTTAATCCTAAGAATAAGTTTAAATGCTCAGTTAATATCTTAGCTGCTAAACTTAAAGCTTCTCTCGGATTGATGCTGCCGTCAGTCCACAGCTCGATATTTAATTGATCATAATTAGTCACTTGTCCAACTCTGGTGTTTTCCACAGAATAGTTTACTTTATGAACAGGGGTGAAGATAGAATCTACCGGAATAACCCCGATAGTCTGACCAGGTTTTTTGTTTTGTACTGCTCCAACATAGCCCCGGCCCTTTTCAACATTAATCTCTATATTCAGGGTTGCACCTTCCATAACTGTTGCAATGTGCAAATCAGGATTTAAAATTTCCACATCAGAATTAGTTTTAATATCTCCGGCCGTAACTACAGTTTCACCCTGTGCTTCAATTCTAATTACTTGTGGCTCATCACTTTCAATTTTCAAAGCCAGGCTTTTCAAATTTAAAATGATTTCACTTACATCCTCTACTACCCCCGGAACAGTAGAAAATTCGTGTAGCACTCCTTCAACCTGTATAGAAGTTACCGCTCCACCTGGTAAAGAAGAAAGAAGAACACGGCGTAAGGAATTTCCCAAAGTAATACCGTATCCTCTTTCCAAAGGTTCTACTACAAACTTCCCATAACGTTCATCCGCTTCGATACACTCAATTTTTGGCTTTTCAATCTCTAACATAAGTTCGAGACCTCCCTTTTTAGAGGTATTGTTTTTTTAATTATCTGGAGTAGTACTCTACGATTAGAGACTCTTGAACTGGTACATCAATCTCATCTCTGTTAGGCAAAGTCAAGATTTTAGCTTTCATAGCTTCACGATCAGCTTCCAGCCAAGCAGGAACAGCTTTGTTAGCATTAGCTTCAACAATAGCTTTTACCGTTTTTGCTCCTTCTTTAACTTCGATGATATCACCGATTTTAACCAGCATAGAAGGAATATTAGCTTTTCTTCCATTAAGGACAAAATGATTATGTCTAATCAATTGTCTTGCTTGTTGACGGGAATCAGCAAAGCCTAAGCGGAAAACGACATTATCCAGTCTTCTTTCCAAAAGGCGAAGGAAGTTTTCCCCTGCTACCCCTTTTTGTCTTTCAGCAATATCAAAATATTTTCTGAATTGCCCTTCAAGCAAACCATAGATTCTTTTTGCTTTTTGTTTTTCTCTCATACGAAGACCATATTCAGAAAGCTTTTTCTTTCTTTGTCCATGCTGACCAGGAGCATATCCCCTGCGGTCAATAGAACATTTAGCAGTATAGCATCTTTCGCCTTTCAGATATAATTTCACACCTTCACGGCGGCATAATCTACACACTGGTCCATTATATTTTGCCATTCGTTATTTTCCCTCCCTCAACTATACTCTTCTTCTCTTAGGCGGACGGCATCCATTATAAGGAATAGGAGTAACATCTTTAATCATACTAACTTCTAAACCAGCAGCTTGTAAAGAACGGATAGCTGCTTCACGTCCAGAACCAGGTCCTTTTACAGTAACCTCAACTTGTTTCATACCATGTTCCATTGCTTCCTTAGCCGCTTTTTCAGCAGCCAGCTGAGCTGCAAACGGTGTTCCCTTTTTTGTTCCCTTAAAACCTTGACCACCGGCACTAGCCCAAGAAATTGTAGCTCCTACTGTATCTGTGATAGTTACAATAGTATTATTAAAAGTAGAATGAATATGAGCAACTCCACGCTCTACATTCTTCCGTTCACGACGTTTTACTCTTGCCGCAACATTTCTACGTGCCATACTTAACCCCCCTTATTTCTATTTCTTTCTTTTTGCACCTACTGTTCTCTTCGGTCCTTTTCTAGTACGTGCATTATTTTTAGTTCCTTGACCTCTAACAGGCAAACCGCGACGATGTCTTATTCCTCTATAGCATCCAATTTCAATAAGTCTTTTAATATTAAGAGATACTTCACGTCTTAAATCACCTTCAACCTTATAGTCCTTATTCAAAGCATCTCTCAGTTTTCCAACTTCTTCTTCAGTCAGATCTCTTACACGAGTATCAGGATTTACCCCTGTTACTGCTAAGATTTTTTGGGCTGTCTTTAATCCAACACCAAAAATATAAGTTAATCCGATTTCCACTCTTTTTTCTCTTGGTAAGTCAACACCAGCTATTCTGGCCATCATTACACCTCCTATTCTATCCTTGACGTTGTTTATGCTTAGGATTTGTACAAATAACTCTAACTACGCCTTTGCGTTTAATAACTTTACATTTTTCACAGATAGGTTTAACCGATGGTCTAACTTTCATTTTCAGTACCTCCTTTTGACCATTTCCTTATGCTATTTAAAGCGGTAAACAATTCTCCCGCGTGATAAGTCATAAGGAGAAAGTTCCATCAAAACTTTATCGCCAGGTAAAATTCTAATAAAATGCATCCGCATCTTACCAGAAATATGAGCTAAAACTTTATGTCCATTTTCCAATTCAACCCGAAACATCGCATTTGGCAGAGGCTCTAAAACTATCCCCTCTACTTCAATGACATCATCTTTAGCCAATCATCTAACCTCCTTCTGGTTTTATTCTGTCATATCCCATTGCAACAATGCTTTTCTGAGCTCGCGATTAGTCACTGATTCATTTCTGGTTAGCTTTTCTGCTATTGATTGCGCAAGCTGCGAATGAATAATTAAATGACTAATATTTTTTTTCTTAGGTTTTTCAATCTTATGTGAAGAACCATTAGCAATCCAAATCCATTTTTCATCTTTTTTAGCTATCACCAAAAAATGCTTGCCCTGATCTCTGCCAGCTCTGGAAGTAACCAACTGACCTAATCTCACTAACATAATCGCCCCTCCTTAAATCTGAAAATCAAACCAACTATAAACTAGTTAAGATTTCCGGACCTTGTGGAGTAATTGCTACTGTATGTTCAAAATGAGCCGATAAGCTGTTATCTCTGGTCACAACAGTCCAACCATCTTCTTTGGTTAAAACTTCATAAGAACCTATATTAATCATAGGTTCAATAGCTAAAGTCATTCCAGGACGCAGTCTTGGACCCATGCCCGGTTTACCAAAGTTAGGAACTTGTGGAGACTCATGCATTTTAGATCCAATCCCATGACCTACAAAATCGCGAACGACTGAAAATCCATAACTCTCAGCATACGTCTGGATTGCATTCGACACATCTGACAGCCGATTGCCAACTACAGCCTGCTTAATGCCTTCATACAGACTTGCTTCTGTTACTTCTAATAATTTTTGAGCTTTCTCATCAATTGTGCCTACTGCAAAAGTTCTTGCCATATCGCTGTAATATCCATCCAGCAAAGAGCCGATATCAATACCGATAATATCGCCCTCTTCCAACTTGCGTCTGCCAGGAATTCCATGTACAACCTGCTCATTAATCGCAGTACAAATTGTTCCAGGAAAATCATACAGACCTTTAAAGCCAGGTTTAGCTCCGCGTGACAAAATAGCTTCCTCAGCAATTTCATCCAGCTCTTTTAAAGTAACTCCAGGAACAATCGCTTTGGCTACTTCCTGTAAAGACTCAGCTAAAATTTTTCCTGCTTTTCTCATAATCGCAAGTTCATGATCGGATTTCAGAACAATCATCTACTTTTTCTCCTTTAATGCAGCAACAACTAAATCGAATATCTCTTCTATCTTTTTCCCCTCGCCCCTGATCGTTTTTAAAGCATTTTTCTTCTCATAATAATCAATCAATGGAGCAGTTTGGGAATGATAAACTGCCAGCCGATTACGGATAGTAGCTTCCTGATCATCATCACGCTGATATAATTCTCCGCCGCAAGCATCACAGACATTAGCCTGCTTAGAAGGACTAAACGTTACATGATAACTGGCACCACAATTGCGGCACACTCTGCGGCCGCCCAAACGACTAACTAATTCTTCATCTTTAACTTCTAAATTGACAACTGCATCAAGCTGCATTCCCAGGTTATCCATTACTTCCTGCAAAGCATCAGCCTGCACAACAGTACGTGGAAAACCGTCCAGAATAAAACCTTTTTTGCAGTCATCCTGCTCTAATCTTTCTTTAACTATGCCAATAACCACTGAATCAGGCACTAACTGCCCTTTATCCATATAGGCTTTGGCTTTCGTTCCCATCTCTGTACCCTCTTTTATCGCAGCACGGAACATGTCACCAGTAGAAATATGAGGAATAGAAAATTCCTTTACTAACATAGCCGCCTGGGTACCTTTTCCGGCTCCTGGGGGGCCCAAAAGAATAATTTTCATTGTTTCCCCTCCTAGCTATCACTTAACTTTAGCCGGAGCTTTATCTCCAGCTAAAGCCAGTGCTTTACTTCATAAAACCTTCATACTGTTTCATCATCAATTGAGATTCTAACTGCCGCATAGTGTCTAAAGTTACACCTACAACAATTAAAAGCCCTGTTCCTCCTAAATAAAGAGTCTGCACACCGGTAAAACCAATAATCACACTAGGTAATACGGCAACAAAAGCTAGAAAAACAGCTCCAGCCAAAGTAATCCGGGTAACAACTTTCTCAATATATTCAGAAGTTGGACGCCCTGGACGAATGCCAGGTATAAATCCACTATATTTCTTCAGATTATCCGCCATTTCTACCGGATTGAAAACAATCGCAGTATAAAAATAAGTAAAAAAGATAATCAATAAGGCATAAAGAATATTATAAAGAACAGAACTCGGTGAAAAGAGATTCACAATCATTTGTGAAAATCCATTGCCAGCAAAAAACTGAGCAATAGTTGCCGGGAATAAAAGAATAGAAGAAGCAAAAATTACTGGAATAACCCCTGCTTGATTTAATTTTAGAGGTATATGAGTGCTTTGCCCTCCATAAACTCTTCTGCCAACAACTCTTTTTGCATACTGCACCGGAATTCTTCTTTGTCCTTCATTAATATAAATGATAGCTGCAATTACCAAAACAGCAATAACTAAAAAAGCTGCAATAGCTAAAATATTAACTCCGCCTACTTTAATTAAAGAAATAGTTTGGATAACGCCGCTAGGCA
>JBJDXG010000147.1:0-3984 GCA_051866555.1 bacterium
ATCCAGTTCCCTTTATTGCTGAGATTGAAAATATGGTGATTGCGACTGATATTGCGGCTAAGGTCGTGGTTAATGAAAGAACCGGTACGGTGGCTATGGGCGGCGATGTACGGATAGCTCCGGTTGCTGTCTCTCATGGCTCATTGAATGTAACGATTACTGATGAAACGCTGGTTTACCAGCCTAATTCCTTTACGCATGGCGGCAGACCGGTGGTGACGAGCAATACCGGGGTTAATGTTAATGAAGAAAAGGCTACTAATATTTATTTGAAGCAGGGAGCAACAGTCGGCACCCTGATCAATTGCTTAAATAAGATAGGTGCTTCACCGCAGGATATTATTGCTATTATTCAGGCTATAAAGGAAGCAGGAGCTTTGAAGGCTGATTTAGAGTTTATTTAAGGGGGCGGTAAAATGCAGATTCAAGCTATAGGAATGCCGGCCAGGGTGGTGAAAAATGCACCGGAGTCGCCGGAATTAAAGGATGCATGTGAAAAATTTTCAGCTCTTTTTATTAATATGCTTTGGAAAGAGATGAGAAATACTGTACCGGAAGATGGTCTCTTGCCTAAAAGCTCGGCGGAAAAGATCTTTCAGGAAATGATGGATTATGAGGTCTCTGAGAAAATGGCTAAGGCTGATAATTTTCCGTTGGCTAAAGTGCTTTACGATCAGCTGAGAATGGGGCTTAAGCCGGAGGATATTGATAGGAGTGAAAAATAAATGGCTAAAATTTTAGTATCAGGTGGTGCCGGTTATATTGGCAGCCATGTGGTAAATTTACTGGGGCAGGCAGGGCATGAGGTAGTGGTTTATGATAATCTTTCCAGCGGCTTTGCTGACTCGGTTTTATGCGGCAGATTGGTTGAGGGGGATCTTTTGGATTTGGCAGCTTTGCGTAAGCTGTTTCAAGAGGAAAAATTCGCAGCGGTAATTCATTTTGCGGCTAAAATTGTGGTTTCCGAATCGGTAGCTGAACCGATCAAGTATTACCGCAATAATGTAGCCGGTACGTTGAATTTATTAACGGCTATGCAGGAAGCCGGGGTCGATAAGCTTATCTTTTCTTCCACAGCGGCAGTATACAGGAGCAGTAAGGATGGCGAGCCTTTAACTGAGGATAAGGAGCTTGCTCCAATCAATCCTTACGGTGAAAGCAAAAAGATGGTTGAGAAAATACTGGCTGATTTGAGCTGTGCCAGTGATTTTCGTTATGTTGTATTGCGCTATTTCAATGTAGCAGGAGCATCTGTTGCGGGGCTGATTGGTGAGAAAAAGCCGGATGCTACTCATTTGATAACTATGAGTGTAAGAGCTGCTTTAGGTCTTAGGGATAAGCTTGCCATATACGGCACTGATTATCCCACTCCTGACGGGACCTGTATTCGTGATTATATTCATGTGGAGGATTTGGCTCAGGCTCATGTCCTGGCTTTGGATTATCTCCTTAAGGGAGGCCGGAGTGAGACCTTTAACTGCGGTTATGGCCGGGGATATTCCGTTAAGGAGGTAGTGGAAGCGGTTAAAAGAGTGACCGGAGTTGATTTTCCGGTGGAGACAGCTCCGCCAAGAGCAGGAGATGCTCCGAAATTGATTTCTGATGCTGGAAAAATAAGAAAGCTGCTTAATTGGCAGCCTAAATATGATGATTTGGATTATATTATTAAAACAGCCTGGCAATGGGAGAAAAAATGGCAGAGTAAAAAGCTACCGTAAAGGTAGCTTTTTTCGAATAGGAGGAAAAAATGAGTTCGCAAATGATTATGAGTTTGGTTTTAATTTTAGCCGGTCTGGGCTGTGCTTTTTGGGCGGCGGAAAAAGGCCCTAACTATTGGTTTGGCATTCGCTTCAGCTTTACCCTGCAGGACTCAAAAGTTTGGCGCAAGACTAACCGCTTAGGGGGCTTGCTTTTTTTGGCCTCTGGAGTGCTTTTTTTCTTTTTAGCCTGTATTTTACCGGTAAAATTGGAAGCGGTTTTTGTTTTGGCTGCGGTCAGCTGTATTCTGCTGATAGTTCTGTTTACTTATTTTTATGCCAGGAATCTGGCCTCCGGAAAATTAAAAGCGGAGATTCCTCCTTATCTTAAGAAATGGAAAAAAATATATGTGCTGCTTATTTCTCTTTTGAGCTTAGCTTTCTTGGCTTTGGGCCTGTTTTTGTATCGATATTTGCCGGGGGAAATGGCTGTGCATTTTCGCCTGGACGGTCAGCCTGACGGTTTTATGCTTAAGCCGGCGGCTGTTTTTCTGCCTGTTTTTTTACAGCTTATGCTGCTGAGCTTTTTTTCCTTTATTTATCAGGATACGATGCTGATTTCGGCGAGAAATGCTGCCTTGATTCTTGGCTGTTTTTTTTCCTGCCATTTAGCTGTTGCTTTAGTGAGTATGGATATCTGGTTGTATAATTGGCAGAGTAGGCATATCTTAAATATGGAATGGGTTGCCTTTCTTCTGCCGGTTTTTATTCTTTTTCCGCCGCTTTTTTTCTGGTGGCTGGTGAGAAGGAAGGAAAAAGGTCCGAAAGATAGAATTAATAAATAACGAATTTGCTTATGGTCGTTAGAGGAGGAGTTATTATGAAAATTCATTTTTTAGGAGCAGCCGGAACGGTTACCGGCTCCTGTTATTTACTGGAAATAGGCAGACTGAAGGTTTTGGTTGACTGCGGTTTGTTTCAGGGCAGTAAGGAGCTGCGCGATTTGAATCAGGAGCCTTTTCCTTATAATCCAGCCGAAATCGATTATTTATTGCTGACTCATGCTCATATTGATCACAGCGGCTTAATTCCTCGTTTATGCAAGAGCGGCTTTAACGGGCGGGTTATCTGCACTGATGCTACTCGGGATCTGGCCTCTGTGATGCTGCCTGATTCTGGTCATATTCAGGAAATGGAAATAGAGTGGCAGAACAGAAAAAGGAAAAGAGCGGGCAAGCCTTTATTAGAGCCGCTGTACACAGCAGAGGACGGGCGGGATTGTCTGAAGTTTTTTAAGGGTATAAGCTATGGTGAATGGTTTGTTTTATCACCTGACTGCAAGGTGCGTTTTCGTGATGCCGGGCATATTTTGGGCTCAGCCTTTCTGGAACTGGTTATTGCTAATCCGGGCAAAAAGGCTACCAGATTGGTTTTCAGCGGTGATTTAGGCTTTGATGAAAAGCAGATAATCCGCGGACCGGAAGCGTGCGAGGAGGCAGATTATCTGATCATTGAATCGACCTATGGTGACCGCTTGCATAAGGGACGTTCGGAAACAGCGGAACAGTTTTTAAGTATTTTGAAGCAGTCCTTAAAGGATAAGGGCAATATTATTATTCCGGCCTTTGCGGTAGAAAGAACGCAGGAGATTCTTTTTATGATGAATAATTTTATTGAGCAGAGGATGATTAAGCGGCGGCCTGTTTTTATTGACAGTCCTTTGGCAATTTCAGCAACTGATATTTTCCGGAAATATGCTCATTACTATAATGAGGCGACGACTAAGCTGCTGGAATCTGGTGATAATCCATTTGAATTTCCGGGACTCAGTTATACCAGAACGACTGAGGAGTCGAGGAAAATCAATGAGGTGCAGGGAGCTATCATTGTTTCAGCCAGCGGAATGTGTGATGCCGGGCGGATAAAGCATCATTTGAAGTATAATCTGTGGCGTGAGGAATGTCATGTTATTTTTGTCGGCTATCAGGCGATTGGAACCTTGGGCCGGAAAATAGTTGATGGTGCGCCGGTGGTGAAGATTTTTGGCGATGAAATAGCGGTGAAGGCTCATATCCATACTATCGGCGGCTTTTCCGCTCATGCTGACCAGCGTGAACTGTTGGATTGGCTGGGACAATTTAAGAAAAAGCCGAAAAATATTTTTGTGGTTCACGGTGAACCTAAATCTTCTTATACCTTCAGCCGAAAAATTACCAGTGAGTTTGGCATTAGGGCTGAGGTGCCTGAACGCGGAGATGTAGTTGAGATATTTTAAAGGATGTGATTT
>JBJDXG010000148.1:0-3955 GCA_051866555.1 bacterium
CCCATCTTTTCCCTTTGCCGGGATTATCGCTGTCAGTATGCTTACCTGATTTAAAATCACCGGAATGCTCATCACGATAATTTAAAAACCAGCTTAATTTGCCTTCACTGCCGGAATTGCTGATACTGTATGTCCGGCGGTCAGAATTGCCAAAGGCTACATCCAGCTTAGTTTTATTCTCTCCGCCTTTTCTGGTAATAATATTGATTACTCCGGCCGCCGCATCGCTTCCGTAGAGAGCTGAGCCTGCTCCTTTTAATACTTCAATTTTTTCAATATTATCAGTCCCGACCAGATTTACTAAATCAAAATTATTGTTCATTCTCATAGAAGTATCTACCCTCTTGCCGTCAAGCAGAATGAGTACCCGATCAGAACCGTTTATGTAGACTGTATTCATTCCTCCCGGATAGCCATAACTGCTGATTTGCACTCCGGATACCTGTCTTAAAGCATCTGCCACATTGCGGTAATGCTTTGCAGCAATTTCTTCTCTGGTAACAACGCTCATATTTGCTCCGCTTTTTCTTAAGCTGACCGGTGTTCTGGTTGCTGTAACCACTACCTGATCCAATTCAAAATCAGGCAGCTCCTCTGCACTGGCTGTTCCTAAACAGCTAAGAAGAAGAGTTAAAAGCACAGCTGTTTTTAAACTGAAAGGTTTCATCTTCTTTCTCCTTTTTTAGTAAAATTATTATCTATCAGCAACAAAATCATTTCAGCCAATGATTCTGTAATTTTAAAAAGGATGAAGCCTTATAAGCAAAGACTTCATATGAAAAAGTATGGTAAAAAATGGTCTCCCATTTGCGGATACAAATAAAAAAATCCTCCGGATACCGGAGGATAATAAAACAAATATAAGCCATCTACCTATATAAATATATACAGATACAACATACCTACGCTCATTTCTTCCCCTCCTCATCCCTCGTGAGTGCCAACGGTGAACTTAGAATAAGCAGGTCTCCTGGCTCAAGATCTTCATCTTATTTCGCCTTCCCAAAATTAAATTTCAGTGACATCATGAAATAAGACTCCCTTTTACAGTGGCGGGACCGCGTCAGCTTTTACTGACTTCCCTTTTCAGTTTTACCCTGCGGTAAAACCACTTATTCCGTCTTTATTAAATTAACTACATTATAAAACAAATAGAAACAATTAGCAAGCTTTTTTTAATTATTTAATTAAACGTTTGCTGAATTTCTTCTCCAACAGGATAAAAACTATAGGAATTACTATCAAAGTGAAAAAGGTAGAGGATATCATTCCGCCAATAATTACCCAGGCCATAGATACCTTGCTCTCTGAGCCCTCCGATAAAGCCAAGGCTGTAGGAAGCATCCCGGCAACCATAGTAAAGCTGGTCATTAAAATAGCTCTTAACCTGGTTTTTCCTGCCTGAATAACTGCATTTACAGGATCGACTCCTTCTGCCTTTAAATGCAGAGTATAGTCCAAAAGCAAAGTTCCGTTTTTAGCTACCAATCCGTCCATTACTAAAATACCGATTAAAGAATAAAGATTAATCGTATTGCCGGTAATAAACAGGCAGAATAAAGAACCGATTAAGCCAAGCGGCAGAGAAAGCATCCTGATAAATGGAGTTAAGACTGATTCATATAAAACTGCAAGCAGCATATAAACCAGGATAATAGATAAAGCCAAAGCCATAAACATCTGCTTAAAGGTATCATCCATTGATTTTCCCTGACCGGTAAATTGATATTTAATTCCCTGTTTAGTATAATCACTCTCTATTTTCTGTTTAATCTCATTCATAGCATCCTGTAAAGAACGATCTGATAAATTAGCCTGGAGCCTGATTGAACGTGCCTTATCTACCCGTCTTATCGTTAAAGGCCCTGTGCTTTTCTTAACTTCAGCTATTTGCCCCAAATAAATCTGCTGTTCACCTTCACCGACAGCAATGTATTCAAGATCAGAAGGCTGAAAGGAATCCCCATTTTTAAGCCGGACTAAAATATCCCTGTCCTCACCATTATTGCTGACATCTCCGGTAACTACTCCGGCTGTTTTACCGGCAATAGCTGTGCGGAAGGTATTCTCCACGTCGCTTAAAGACAAACCATAATAATTTAACCTTCTGCGGTCCACCTGCAGCTTATATTCCGGCATTCCGTCTTCATAGGAGGATTTAACATCACGAACTCCCCGCATTTTCTGCATATAGCTGACCATTTCCTCAGCCGCTTTTTCCAGGCTGCCATTATCACTGCCTAAAAGTTCAAATTGCAGGGCAGCATTGCCTCCTATACCGCCTTTGCCGGTTCCCATAGAGGATTGTTCGGCATTGACCATGACCCTTACATCAGAGAAAGAAGCAGTAAATTTTCTGATTTCCTCAATGATCTGCCAGATATCACGTCTGCGGTCTTTTTTATTCACTAGCTGAACTGTAATATTAGCTTTATTTTCTCCCGAACGGCCAACATAGCTGAGGTAATGCTTAACCTCTGGAATATCGGCAACAAATTTTTCCACCTCACGTACTACCTTGTCAGTTTCCCCCACATTCATGCCAATCGGTAAATCAAGAGAAATCCTAATAGTCCCCTCATCAGTCTGCGGCATATATTCAGAACCGATAAGACCTAAAGGAAGCAAAGACATCACTGACATAAAAACTATGGTCACCGACAGTAATATCCTTTTCCAATGCTCGATAGACCACCGCAGAAAACGCTCATAGTTAAGCAATAATTTTTTCTCTGCCTGATCAAAAAAGGACCATAATCTGCCCTCAGGTTCAATTAAACCATTTTGATAAAATTTAGAAGCCAGCATAGGCGTTAAAGTAAAAGAAATAAACAGAGAAAATAAGGTAGCAAAAACAATAGTCAAACCAAATTGCCTGAAAAGCTGTCCGACAGTACCTGACATAAAGGCTATCGGCAAAAAGACCACCACATCGCATAAGGTGATCGCTATGGCTGCCAAGCCGATTTCCATACGTCCATCTTCAGCCGCTTGAGCTGCTGATTTGCCCATCGCCAGATGACGATGAATATTTTCTAAAACTACGATAGAGTCATCTACCAAAATTCCAATACAAAGAGTCATACCCAATAAAGACAGCATATTAAAGGTAAAGCCAGCCAAATACATAATAAAAATACTGGCAATCAGAGAGGTTGGAATAGCAATAGCAACCATTAAGGAAGAACGCCAGCCTCTCAGGAAGAAATACAATACTAAGCTTGTCGTTATAATTCCTTCAATTAAGGTTCCCAAAGTATTATGGAGCGACTGCTTTACATATTTAGCTGTTTCGCTGACTATGGTAAACTGATAATCAGGATATTTTTCTCTTAATTCATCTAATTTTTCATTTACTGCCTCTGCTGTCTGAACTACATTGGCATCGCTGTTTTTAAATACTATCATTGAAATGGTTTCCTGACCATCAACTCGAGAATAATTGGTTTTGCGCGTATCCTTGATCTGAATATCAGCTAACTGACTTAAATACACAGTTAGGCCATCATTATTAGTCAGCTGCAGATTACGTACATCTTCTAGACTGTTATATTGCTCTACCAAACGCACATTGATTTCTTTTTTCTCAGTATAAACTGAACCAGCAGGAACGAGTACTGTTTCCTGACCGATAACCTTAACTATATCATTTAAACTGAAATCATAAAAACGCAGTTTATCCTTGTCAACATCAACTATAACATCCTGAAGCTCCTGTCCCATTACCTCTACTTCTGAAACGCCTCCGGCCTTGGCTAATTCATCCTGAAAAATATATTCAGCCGACCATTTCATTTCTGTTAATGATTTGCTGGAGGTAACAGCGATCTCCATTACCGGAATATCATCATTGCTTCTTTTCATTACTGACGGCTCGTCCATATCATCAGGCAAACTTCTTTGAATGCTGTTAGCCTTTTTAGTCGCATCCAATAAGGCCATATCAGGATCAACT
>JBJDXG010000149.1:0-3951 GCA_051866555.1 bacterium
AGTAAAAAGCTGGCTTCCGGTGCGGACAGCATTGTTTTGGATGTTAAGGTGGGCAGCGGCGCTTTTATGAAGAACCTGGAAGATGCCAGAAGGCTGGCCCGGACTATGGTCGATTTGGGAGAAGCTATGCAGAGAAAAACTGTAGCGGTGCTTACTCAGATGGATCAGCCCTTGGGCCTTACCATAGGCAATGCACTTGAGGTAAGGGAAGCGATAGCAGTTTTACAAAACGAAGGGCCGGATGATTTACGAGAGCTGTGTCTTGCTTTAGGCTCGGTCATGCTTTATTTAGGCAGGAAGGCCGATTGCTTAGAAAGCGCCAGAGAGCAGTTGGAAAAATCTTTAGCGACAGGTCTTGCCTGTCAGAAGTTGGCTGATTTGCTGGAAGCCCAGGGCGGCAGCCGAGAGGTGATAAATAATCCTGATTTGCTGCCGAAGGCTGAGTTTCAGGAAATGGTGACGGCAGAAAAGGATGGCTTTGTCGGAGAGCTTAATGCTTATGAAATAGGTCGAGCAGCTATGCTGCTTGGAGCCGGCAGGGAGAAAAAGGATGATCTCATTGACCCTGCGGCGGGAATCGTACTGCAAAAAAAATTAGGTGAGCCGGTCAAAAAGGGTGAAGCTTTAGCAGTTCTGCATACTAACGACCGCTCTTCTTTGGCTGCTGCGGAGGAAATTGTTAAAGCTAATTATGTTCTGAGTGCTGAAAAACCGGAGGCTTTGCCTTTAATTTATGAAATGGTTGGTCATATTTAAAAACAGGATAGGAAAGACTAAACTCATAATTGCTCTGGGTTTAGTCTTTTTTGATATTGACAAATGGCATAATTTATATTATGATGAAATAAAAAAATCTTGACTTATTTGCTCGGAATATAGGGGCAATAATATTAGAAAGGAGATTGACTATGAAACTTTCATCTCGAGGGAGATATGGGGTACGAGCTATGTTGGAGCTTGCTTTGCATCATAATGAAGGGCCTATTCCGCTCCGGACAGTAGCAGAGCAGCAGCAGATTTCTGAGCATTATTTGGAGCAGCTGATAGCCAGTCTGCGTAAGGCCGGGCTGGTAAAGAGCATTCGCGGTGCACAGGGCGGTTATCTTTTGGCTAAAGAACCTTCAGAAATAACTGTAGGAGATATTGTCAGGGTTTTGGAAGGCCCTATTGCTCCGGTAGAATGTGTGGCTGACTGTGCTGATGGAGACAATTGCCAGCGAACAGAGGAGTGTGTGACGAAAACCGTCTGGATAAAGCTGCGGGATAAGATCAATGAGGTTCTTGATGCAACTACCTTGGCGGATATGTGTGAGCAGGCTGAAAGAGCCAACCATTCCCATAATTATATGTATTATATTTAAACAAATGTTAAAGAGCCCTATTTTATGGGCTTTTTAACGCTAAAAAAATTAAAATGTTACCTATTTGTTACCCGTTTTTATTTTTGCATGAGTAAATCAAATTTTTTAACAGATTCTTTTTTCATATCTTTGGTAATGTGTAGGTAAACGCTTCTTGTTATTCTATCATTTTCATGCCCCAGCCTCTCCATGATCTCCTCTAAACTTACTCCTGCTTGAGCCAAGAGTGAGGTATGAGTATGTCTGAGAGAGTGCGGGGTTAATTTTTTATTTATGCCTGCTGCTTGCAAAATATTTTTCATTGCTAAATTATAAAGCGAGTAACAAGACGGATAACCGGAGAATTTTGGCGACGTAAATATAAAATTCCCATCATACCAATTATCGCATTGCAGTCTTTTTATATTTTGCCGTTGCTTATGTTTTTTCAACTCGGAAAGAACTATTTCCGAAACGGCAATAGTCCGTTTGCTGCGTTTAGTTTTCGGCGTTTGCAGAATATAATCTTCGATTTTTTTAGGGACGTATAGAGTTTTGTTAATAGAAATAGTGTTATTTACAAAATTAACATCATCCCATTTTAACGCCTGGGCTTCCCCGATCCGCATTCCGGTATAAATCAAAAGGAGGAAAAAAGGATAATGCTCAGAATCATGACAATGCTTTAAAAATAACTCTGCTTCGTCTTTTTCCAAATACTTGACCTCTGTTTCTTTTTCATCATCAACAATACGCTGCATTTTAACGAACTGCATAGGATTTGTTGAAATTATTTCTAATTCCAGTGCCTTCTTAAAAATTAGATTTAGACAAGATAATATAGCCTGAAGGCTGCTTTTGCTGTATTGAGCTTGTAATTCGTTTATTACTTTTTGCAGCTCTAATTTTTTTATATCAGGCAGTTTTCTTGCTGCAAAATATTTAAAAAGTACATTCAATGCAAAAATCCGGAATCTGTATGTTGTCAGCTTTACGGTTGGACTATAAAGCTTCAGCCATTCCTCGGCAAATGCCTTAAAGGTTATATTTTTCTCTTCAATGTATATTCCTTTAGCCAGCTCCACCTTCATTCTGGCAGCTGCTTCTTCAGCTTCTTTCTTTGTCCTAAAGCCACCTACAGCTTTCTTTTTACGCCTTCCAAATTCGTCTTTGCCTATGTCCATGCTGAAAGTCCATGTTTTACCCCTTTTATAAAAACAGGCCATAATAATCACTCCTTCTTTCCCGAATATATGTTTGCTTTTAGAGGTGAAAGAAAAGCCCTTAAAAGGGCTTTAAGCGTTTCTTGTTGCTTCTGATAACCATTCTCTTGCCGTATCGTCATTCGGATGCAGGGCTAAATGTTTTCTGAGATATATTTTAGCCTTTACATAATTACCAGTTTTAAAATAGAGCATAGCCAAAACCGAAACGACTTCAGGCAGATCCGGAAACATATTATTAACTTCTTCAAAATTCGTTAGTGCTAAGTCGTATTTATCTTCAAGCAAGAAAACATTGCCTCTTTCAAAAGCTTCTCTCGCAGGCTTTAAATTTTTAAGCTCTGGGGTATGTGTGAATCCGTACAGCATTGATAAATAAATTATAAAAATAAAAATCCCCAGCAGACGGGAAAACAGAAGAGAAACAAGTCCAACGATAATCCAGACAGTAGAATTTAATTCCGGCTTTAGTTTTGCCGGCAGGGCTAAGCCTGCGGAACTGTTTTCAGCCTGACCGGTCCCTACTTTAGCCTTGCTCTTTGAAATATAGTCTATTCTCGACAGTCCCGTTCCCGGAATGCTTGCCGAAGTATATACCCCTTTGCTGTTAAAGCCTATTCTTGCCCCTTTAACTCCTGCACTCATGCCTACACCTTTGTTAGATACATTAAGCCTTAAATGCTTGCCCAATTTAATGCTTTTTCTAAATCTCCATCCCATTTTATTACCACCTTTCTTTTAAGGGCGACAAATTTTACAAGGCTTATAACCTTTGTTTATAGCGTCCTGACGGGAGCTAAATACAATCTTATCTGCTGGCAAAATCTTTTTTGCTGCCCTGCATGACGGTTCATGAAACTTATCTGATAACGAGCTGCCTACATACTGAGTAGCTAATGCGGCGACTGAAAGTGCTAAGACTAATGTTAAGGTGGTTACAATGATTTTAATATTTTTCTTTAGCATTTATACCACTTCTTTCTATATGTATTATTTATCATCAACAGAACTTATAGTAAGCATGAAGCCAATGCCTTCGGTGAAAGTAGCATGATATTCAATATTACCTCTAACGGTGCTTTTATTCAAATTAGTATAATCTACGTTTTCACCAATTAATCCGCAATCTTTTAATAATTGCCCTCTTTCTTTAGCTGTCAACTCTGGATTTATTGCTGCCATAGCAGTACCAAAAACTAAAATAATATTAAGATTGTCTGCTGCGTTTTTAGTAGGTTGTCCAATAACTAAAATATCCCTAAGAGAGCCATCTTTTTTATTTACTGTACCGTTTAAAGCTAGATTATTAGAAAAAATTACTTTGAAAACGTCTTGAACTTCTCCTTTTTCAATAGTTAAATCAGGAATTTCAAAAGGAAGATTGTTTT
>JBJDXG010000150.1:0-3948 GCA_051866555.1 bacterium
GCTTCGCCGCCAGGCTAACGGAATTGTTTATATTCTGCTGAATTCCGGCCTGCGTCTTACTTTAACTGACCTGATCGATGCGGCTTTAAGTTTTATACCGGAAGACAATATGAAGCTTACTAAGGCTGAAACCAGGAAAGAGCTGCTGGAATTTTTCAGACAGAGATTAAAGAATTTCTTCATGGATAAGGGAATTAAATACGATATAGTTGACGCTGTTATGGAAGTGCGGATGGAAAATGTCAGCGATTTATGGCTGAGAGCGCAAAAGGTACAGGAATTTTTAGAGGATTCTCTGGCGGAATCTCTGCTGGCTGCCTTTACCAGAGTAGATAATTTGGCTAAGAAGGCTAAAGCCGGAGGAGCAGGACGTGACCTTTTGCAGGATATCTGTGAACAGCAGCTGTTTGATGCTTTCATTGTTATTCGTCAGGAGGTAGGCCGTTCGATTAATAATAACGATTATCTTCAGGCTATGACCTGGCTCTCTAAGCTGAGAATCAGAATTGATGCCTTTTTGGAGGAAAGCATGGTTATGGTTGATGATTTGCAGGTGCGCAATAATCGTTTAGCTCTTTTGAAGGATATTCATGAGGAATTTTTAAGAATTGCTGATTTTGCTAAAATTGTGCGGGATTAGTGTTAAAAAGTGAAAAAATTTTAAAAAATAGTAGCTACTATATTGCTATATTTGTTAAATTAGTGTATCATTAAAACATAAGATTTGTCCGTGAGGGGGGAGCGATCATAGAACTTACCAAAAGACAGGAATATATCATGGAGCTGGTAAAAAGAGATGGTCCTATTACAGGAGAGCAGATAGCTGAGACCCTGCATGTGACCAGATCAGCACTCCGGACAGATCTGGCTGTTTTAACCATGGCCGGAATTTTAGATGCTCGTCCTCGGGTTGGTTATTATTATGTTGGGAAGGTAATGGGTTCCTTTGTCGGCAATACTCTGAAGAATATTCGGGTGGAGGACTTCCAGTCGGTTCCCAGCATCGTTAAGGAAGATGATCCGGTATCTGAGGCTGTGACGAAGATGTTTCTGGAGGATGTGGGTACTATTTTTGTGGTCAATGAACATAATGCTTTGGTAGGAGTTGTTTCCAGAAAGGACTGTTTGAAGCTGGCGCTTGGTCAGGGGGTATTTTCCAGTACACCGGTAACAGTTATTATGACCAGGATGCCTAATATCATCATGACTACACCTGATGAAGATATCTTCAGTGCTGCCAGAAAGATCATTGATCATCAAATTGATTGTCTGCCGGTCGTTAAGCCCCTGGCTGCTGAAAAAGAAGAGTGGGAAGTTTACGGCAGGCTGACTAAAACTAATCTGACAAAGCTTTTGCTGGAACTAGGTGAGGAATAAGGAGGAGAAACGATGGCTGAGTTAAATGACAGACCTACTATTTTAGTAATTTCCGACTCCATTGGCGAAACTGCTCAGCTGGTAGCAAAAGCAGCAGCTATTCAGTTCAGTGATTTTGATATTGAAACCAGAAGAATTCCGTATGTAACGACGAAAGAGGATGTTATGGACGTTATTGAGGAAGCCAAGCACGTTCACTGCATCATTGTCTGTACTCTGGTTGATTATGAGCTGAGAAGTTTATTGGAAAAAGAAGCCGCTGCGGTAGGCATTCCGGTCGTTGATCTGATGGGCTCCATGCTTGATGCCCTGACTAAATTGACCGGAGAAAAGCCTAAAATGCAGCCGGGTCTTTTATATAAGATGGATAAGGAATACTTTAAGCGGATTGAAGCAGTGGAATTTGCCATTAAATATGATGACGGCAAAGACCCCAGAGGGATGCCTAAGGCCGACCTCGTTTTGGTCGGAGTTTCCAGAACCTCGAAAACACCGCTTAGTATGTATCTTGCCCATCGCAAGCTGAAGGTGGCTAATTATCCGATTGTGCCGGAGGTTACGCCGCCGAAGGAATTATTTGAAGTGCCAAAAAATAAGATCATTGGTTTGATGATCGGCCCTGACCAGTTAAATGAGATAAGGCAGAGCCGGCTTAAAACCATGGGCTTAAACAGCAGTTCCAACTATGCCAGCCTGGAAAGAATATTATCCGAGCTGGAATATGCCGAAAAGCTAATGCAGAAATTACGCTGTCCGGTAGTCAATGTTTCGCAGAAAGCGATTGAAGAAACTGCTAATGAAATATTGGAGATCATGAAAAGGAGGAAATAAAAAGAATGAGTACCAAAAAATATGTATATCTTTTTGCAGAAGGCAATGCGCAAATGAGAAGCCTTCTGGGTGGAAAAGGGGCTAACTTAGCGGAGATGACCAAGATCGGCCTGCCTGTACCATACGGATTCACTATCACTACTGAGGCCTGCAATCAATACTATGTGGATCTGGAAGATACTATGAAAACAGTAAAGGAGCAGTCAGAGGTTGCTCTGAAAACTTTGGAAGAACAAGCTGGTAAAATCTTCGGAGATGCTAAAAATCCATTGCTGGTTTCTGTTCGTTCCGGTGCTGCTATTTCCATGCCTGGGATGATGGATACTATTCTTAACCTTGGTTTGAATGATATCAGTGTGGAAGCTGTTTCCAAAAATTCCGGAGATGAACGCTTTGCTTATGACTGTTACCGCCGTTTTATTCAAATGTTCGGCGATGTAGTTATGAAGGTAGAGCATTATAAATTTGAAGAAAAAATTGATGCTGTAAAAGAAAAATACGGCGTTAATGTAGATACAGAAGTAAGTGCAGACGGTTGGAAGGAAGTTATTGCTGCTTATAAAGAATTGATCAAAAAAGAAACCGGGGAAGAATTCCCGCAGGATCCGAAAAAACAATTGTTTATGGCTATTGAAGCAGTATTTTCTTCCTGGAATAATCCTCGGGCTATAGTTTACCGTAAAATCAATAAAATTCCTGATGAACTGGGAACTGCGGTAAATGTTCAGATGATGGCTTTCGGTAATATGGGTGATGACTGTGCAACAGGTGTTGCCTTCACCAGAAACCCTTCTACCGGGGTAAAAGAGCTTTATGGAGAATATCTGGTTAATGCTCAGGGTGAAGATGTTGTAGCCGGTATCAGAACTCCGCATCCAATCGTTGATATGGAAAAAGAAATGCCGGAAGCGTTTGCTGAATTTATCAGAATCAGCAACATTCTGGAAAAGCATTACCGCGATATGCAGGACATTGAGTTTACTATTGAAAAGAATAAATTATATGTGCTGCAAACCAGAAATGGTAAAAGAACAGCTGCCGCAGCGATCAAGGCCGCTGTAGAAATGGTCAGTGAAGGCTTAATCACTAAAGAAGAAGCTCTTCTAAGAGTAGAACCAAGCCAGTTGAATCAATTGCTGCATAGAAGAATTGATCCGGCTGCTAAAATAGAAGTTATTGCTAAAGGTCTGCCGGCATCTCCTGGTGCAGCTTCCGGTAAGGTAGTTTTCTGTGCTGATAAGGCTGCTGACTTAGCAGGCAAGGGAGAAAAGGTATTATTGGTTAGTACCGAAACAACTCCTGACGATATTCATGGTATAGTAGCGGCTCAAGGCGTTCTGACCAGCCGCGGCGGAATGACCAGCCATGCGGCGGTTGTAGCACGTGGTATGGGTAAACCTTGTGTTTGCGGCTGTGAAGCGTTAAGCATTAATCTGGAACAGGAAATGCTGACTGTAGCCGGTCAAACCATTAAGGACGGAGATATTGTAACTATTGACGGAGCTGATGGTTCTGTAATCCTGGGTCAGGTTCCAACTATTGAACCAAGCCTTACTGCTGAATTTGAACAGCTTTTGAACTGGGCTGATGAAGTAAGAACTCTTAAAGTACGTGCTAATGCTGATAATCCGCATGATGCCGGAAAAGCTCGTGAATTCGGTGCGGAAGGTATAGGACTTTGCCGTACAGAGCATATGTTTATGGCTTTAGACAGACTTCCTGCTGTTCAGGAAATGATTT
>JBJDXG010000151.1:0-3905 GCA_051866555.1 bacterium
TCAGGGTAGTCTATGGGGTTGATGAAGCAGTTAAGCTGGCACGCAGTACGGACAAGCAGGTGGTTCATCTGGCTATTGGCTTTGAAACTACGGCTCCGACGACTGCTTCGGCTTTATTAGAAGCTGCTGACTTAAAGAATTTTTCTTTGTTGTCTTCCCATCGCTTCTCGGCTCCGGTAATGGAATATGTGCTGACTAATAATCAGTTAGACGCTGTTCTCTGTCCCGGTCATGTAGCAGCCATAATTGGTGAGCAGCCTTTTGCCGCGGTGGTGAAGAAATATAATCTGCCCGGTGTCATTTCCGGCTTTGAACCGCTTGATGTTTTGGAGTCTATTCTGATGATTCTTAAGCAGAAAAACAGCGGGGATATCAAGCTGGAAAACCAATATGAACGGGTAGTAGAAGATAAAGGCAATACGGTAGCGCGTGAGGCTATGGATAAGGTGTTTAAACCGCAGGATGCCGTTTGGCGGGGCTTCCCTTGCCTGCCTGATTCACGTATGGTCCTGAGAGATGAATACGCTGAATTTGATGCAGTGAAGAAATTCAATTTGCAGGATAAGATTGAGGTTAAAAAGAAAACGGCTTGTCTGTGCGGTAAAGTCCTGCAGGGCAGACATCCCAGCGAGTGCAGCCTGTTTAATCATAAATGCAATCCGGAAAATCCGGCGGGGCCATGTATGGTTTCTCAGGAGGGGCCTTGTTTTATAGCTTTTCAATATCAGTAAGGGGTGAATTTGAATGAAAATTGCTTTAGCGGACGGTGCCGGCGGAGCACAGACGCAGAAATTACTCGGCGACCTGCTGGGACTTATCAAGCTTAGGTCGGTCAATGGCGGTCTTGGGCTGGATGATTTGGATGATTCGGGAACGATACCTTTTTCCGAGGGGCAGATAGTTTTTACGACTGATGGCCATACGGTTGACCCTCTTTTTTTTCCGGGCGGTGATATTGGCCGTCTGGCAGTGTCAGGAACGGTTAATGATGTAGCGGTGATGGGAGCTGAGCCTTTGGCTTTATCACTGGGCGTGGTTATCGAAGAGGGCTTGGAGAAGGAGATTCTGGAGCAGGTCTTTGCTTCTATTAATGCTGCCTGTGAGGAGGCCGGAGTGGCGATTATTGCCGGAGATACTAAGGTGGTGGAAAAAGGGGCAGTCGATAAGCTGATTATTACGACTTCAGGCATTGGAATCGCGAAAAAGCTGGTGCGGGATAATGGACTTGAACCGGGGGATAAGCTGATCGTTACCGGTTATGTGGGCAATCATGGGGTGGCTCTGCTTTCCAAGCGGGCAGGCTACAGCTTTGAAACTACTCTGTCCTCTGATTGTGCGCCTTTAAATAAAATGCTCCAGCCTATCTGGCAGTATCGCATTCACGGAGTTAAGGACCCGACCAGGGGCGGAATTGCGATGGTGTTAAATGAAATGGCGGAAAAATCAGGAGTGCATGTTTTATTGCAGGAGAAGGAAATACCGGTTCATCCTGAGGTAGAGGGAGCCTGTGCTATGCTGGGGCTGGACCCTTTTACTCTGGCCAATGAGGGCAAAGCGGTAATTGCGGTTCATCCGGAGGATGCGGCTCCGGTTCTGGCGCTGTTAAGAAAGCACCCTTATGGGGAAAAGGCCTCTGTCATAGGTGAGGTATTAGCTAAGCCGGCTGAGGAAAGGTCTAAGGTTCTGATTCAGACAGATTTTGGCAAGAGAATTTTACGGGCACCGGTCGGCGAGCTGGTACCGAGGATCTGTTAGCTGCTATGCGGATTTTAATTAAAGGAATTGTGCAGGGCGTTGGTTTTCGGCCTTATATTTACCGCTTAGCTCACAGGCATAGCTTAAAGGGCTTTATCAGAAATCTGGGAACCGGCGAGGTTGAAATCGTTGTTCAGGGCTCAGACAAAAGTCTGACTTTATTTCAGCAGGATATTGTTCAGGAGAAGCCGCCTTTAGCGGTCATTGATTCGCTTTCTGTAACTGAGGAGGCAGGAAATGACGAGATTTTTACTGATTTTTTAATCGTTCCCAGCGAGGAAAAGGGTGAGAAGCCGTCCTTCATACCGCCTGATGTAGCTATCTGTGCTGAGTGCCTTAAGGAAATGCGGGAAAAGGGCAACAGACGGGAAGGGTATTACTTTACCAGCTGTAC
The DNA here is from genome assembly GCA_051866555.1 of bacterium. Lineage (GTDB taxonomy): Bacteria > Bacillota > JBJDXG01 > JBJDXG01 > JBJDXG01 > JBJDXG01. Next base: position 2,150 of record JBJDXG010000151.1, read on the forward strand.
TGACTGCGGGCCTCGCTTTACTATAATCGAGGATATGCCGTATGACAGGCCAAAGACGACGATGAAGGATTTTCCATTGTGCTCTCTTTGCCAGGGTGAATACACTAATCCGCTTGACCGGAGATACCATGCTCAGCCGATTGCCTGTCCTGACTGCGGACCGGCGATTAAGCTGTACGATAAGGAAAAAAAGGAAATCATTTGTTCTCAACCAATTAAAAGGGCGGCGCAGCTTCTGGATGAAGGACGGGTTCTGGTCATTAAAGGCATTGGGGGCATGCATCTCGTTATGCGTGCCGATAAAAGAGAGCCGCTGTTTTCCTTTCGCCGGAAAACAGGCCGGCTGACTAAGCCTTATGCTGTCATGGCCCGGAATTTAGCGGCAGTTAAGAGCTTTGCCGAGGTGAGTGCTGAAGAAGAGGAGGAGCTGCTTTCTCTAAGAAGGCCGATTGTGGTTTTGGCTAAGAGAGGCGATTATTATTTAAGTCCGGAGGTTTCCCGGCTGCATACTGTGGGAGTTATGCTTCCCTATACCGGTCTGCATTATATTTTGTTTGATTATCTTAAAGCCGATGTTCTGGTAATGACTTCTGCTAATTTACCGGGACTGCCGATGACGAAGGACAATGCTGAAGCCTTTGACCTGCCGGCAGATTATTTTTTGCTGCATGAGCGGGAGATCTATATTCAGTGTGATGATTCTGTGGTGCGTTTTATAGATGGCCGGAGGGTTTATTTAAGAAGAAGCAGGGGTGTTGTTCCTTTGCCGGTAACTCTGCCGGCAAGGAGCAGTAAGGTATTTGTTTCCTTGGGAGCTGAGCAGAATACGGCTATTTGTTTAGTCAGAGAGGACAAGGCTGTTTTAACGCAGTATTTAGGTACTCTGAAAAACTGGGAAACAGAGGTGTATTACCGTAAGACCTTAAACCATTTTTTACGCATGTTCCGTATGCCGCAGCCGGAAATGGTAGTCTGTGACCTTCATCCCGGCTATGAAACGACTAATCTGGCCTCGGAGCTTGCGGCGGAGCATGGGGCTGAGCTCATTAGGGTACAGCACCATTTGGCTCACTTTGCCTCTGTTTTGGCTGAACAGCCGCTGGAGGAAGCGATTGGCCTGATTTGTGACGGTACGGGCTATGGCTTGGACGGCAAGGTCTGGGGCGGCGAGGTGTTTATCTATGCTGCTAAACAGTTTAAGCGCTTTGCCAAGCTGGAGGATCAGCCTCTTTTAGGGGGTGACCTGGCGGTAAAATATCCGAGCCGCATGGCGCTGGGAATTTTGCATAAGGTGCTGAGACCTGAAGAGCTGCTTAAGTTGGCCGCGGAATTATTTCCTGAGACCAAAGAGCGTCAGCTGCTTTTGCAGCAGTTAGAGCAAAAAAATTATCTCCTGACCTCCAGTACCGGAAGGATTTTAGACAGCATAGCTGCCCTAACAGGTATTTGCCGTTTGATGGGCTATGAAGGGGAACCGGCTATGCAGCTGGAAAGTCTGGCACGTCAGGGGCAAAGCGGGAAAAAAGGCTGTGCTTTGTCCTGCTATAATGAAGGCGGCTTGTGGAACTTAGGAACGACTGAGCTTTTACTGTGGGTTTATCAGGAGCTGCAAAAGAAAGCTCCGGTGAGCGAGATTGCTTATACAGCTCAGCTTTCTCTGGCTGAAGGCTTTGTCAGCTTAGTGGGCCAGGCGGTAAAGGAGACGGGAATAAAAAATGTCTGCTGTAGCGGCGGAGTCTTTTATAATCAGTTTTTT
>JBJDXG010000152.1:0-3903 GCA_051866555.1 bacterium
ATAGTCATGAAAGGAAATCCCAGCAGCTTAGCTGCGTCTACCGCCCGGTTATGATTAGTCGGCAAAAGCTTGCGCTCTATTTCCGTAATTCTCGGAGCCAGAATTCCCTCCGCAATATTAATAGGAACTCCTAAAAGATGCAGGATATCCTCCTGAATATGCATTACATCATATAATCCGGCCAAAGACTGTCCTTCAGGATGATGCGTAATAATCATATCAATCTTTTGCCCTTTTTCCGTCAAACGGTCGGCTAAAAGCACTTCACCCACCTCTATATCAATTCCGGTCAAAATCCTTTTAACCTCACAGTCAGGCTCTCCATTAAGCACCCGGGTATCGGAATAAGGATTATTCAGTCTTTCCTGATCAAACTCTGCCTTTTCCTCCTCATTTAAACCGGCAAAATATTTTTTCTGTCTTTCCAGATATTTAGCTACTCCGGCCTCTTCTCTGGGGTCATTCTTTATCCCCATCTTTACCGCTAAGTCATAGATTTCCTTTAATTTCATTTTCCCAATCTCCTTATCTTGCTTTTATTTTCTGTTTCTCTGCTTCCTTATCTTTTCCTTTAATTCAGCCAAACTAAGGGTATTGACTACATCACCCTTCTCCAGCCACGCCTTTCTTCCTACCGTCACCCCAAAATAAATATAATCCATATTATCCTTTTGATGAGCATCAGTATTGATTACGATAGGCACTCCGGCCTTTTTAGCCTGATTAGCCATCTCATCATTCAAATCAAGCCGGTCAGGCGAAGAATTTATTTCTAAAAATTTTCCCATTCTCTGAGCCGTATTGATAACCTGATCAAAATCCAGAGGATAAGGATGACGGCGGCCCAACAGCCGTCCTGTCGGATGACTTAAAAAGGTCAGGTAAGGATTTTTTAAAGCACTGGTAATTCGGTCAGTCATCGTCTTTTTATCCTGCCTGAAATAGGTATGGATAGAACCGCCTACAATATCAAGGTCAGCTAACACGTCATCAGAAAAATCCAGAGAACCATCCTTGAGAATATCAGCCTCTGTTCCCCTTAATATATGACAGTCAGCACTAACCGCATTCAAATTTTCAATTTCCGCAGACTGACGCTGCAAACGGTCAGAATCCAAACCCCTTGCTCTGGTCAAGGATTTTGAATGATCCGTAACCGCTATATATTCATAGCCTTTTTTTCTGGCTTTGTCCAGCATCTCCTCAATGGAGCTTGCACCGTCACTCCACTTAGTATGCATATGAATATCGCCTTTTATGTCAGCAAGCTCTATCAAATCAGGAAACTCACCCAAATCAACAGCCTGCAGAATATCCTTGCTTTCCTGCAATTCAGGCGGTATATACGGCAGATTAAGATGAGTAAACAGATCCTTTTCCTCCTCAAATTCCACCTTATCCTTTTTATGCTCATACAGCCCCTGCTTAGTCATCAAGAGACCTGACTGCTCAGCAATCTGAAAAAGCTTGTCCTTATACTCCTCAGTTCCGGTATAATAATGGAGAGCCGTAAGATAATTCTGCGGTTCAATCGCATAAAGATTAACCACTACCCCAATTTGCAGCCGCACACTGATATGGGTAAGATCTCTGGCTATCACCTTATCCACCATCGCCAAACGGCTGAAAAAATCAAAAATATTCTCTCTCTTGCGGGTAGCTACTAAAAGATCAATATTATGAACAATTTCATTCATTCTCCTGACACTGCCAATAGTGCTCAGGCTTTGACTTTCAGGCAGATACTGCAAAATACCCAGCAGCCTTTGCGCCAGGGGCAAAGCCAAATACAGGGAAACCTCCTTATGTACTCCCTGTATCAGCCGAATACCGCGCAGTAAATTTTGTTCCGTCTTTACCCCAATCAAAGGATAACAGCGCAATCTTCTCTCTACTGCCATAGCGGCAATCGAATCCAGATCATCTAAATGCAGATTTCTATGCAGATAGCCGATAATCTTGGCATTTATTCCGGGAAGAAATAACAGCTTGATCAAATCATCAGAAATATCCTTTCTCTGCTCATGATAATAAGCGCAATGCCCCAGGGCTATTATCTCCTCTAAATTCTGCCTTACCTCCGGCTCCAGACTGGCTACCGTAATCCTCTGGTATTTTGCATATTGTTTGGCTAAGGACTCTTCCTGCCGGTTAATAATCAATACAGAACGCCTATACTGGCGAATCGTTTTAGCATCAGCCCCCTGAATTTCCAGCAAATCAGCCAACTGTCCCATAAAGAGAGCGAGTTCAATATTATACACAGAGGATCACCTCTTTTTTTCCTCTTCAATCAAATCGTATAACTGCATAAAATCATCAGTAATATTCATTGCAGCCAAAATAATGACCTGCTCTCGGGATAAATTGCGAAATTTAGTCTGCACCTGATCGATCCGTTCATTTAAATGATTGGCAATCTTTTTAATATACAGAGGATCAACCTCTCCTTTGACAATATAGTCTTTATCAAAAATCTTAATCTTTATTTTTTGCTCCATTTTTCTTTACCTCTTGCTTCATTAAAATAGAGTTCTTTTTTCTATTCGGCAAAAGAAATTATTTATCCTGCGGAAAAGAAATAATAAATTGACTGCCCTGACCTAAAACACTGTTCACCGTTATTTTTCCTCCCTGCACCTCAACTAAAGCCTTGGTAACAGCAAGCCCTATTCCACTTCCTCCGGTATCACGGCTTCTCGATTTATCTCCCCGGTACAGGCGCTCAAAGATATGCGGCAGATCCTTTTCGGCAATTCCTTCACCATTATCACTGACGATAATATCCACCATATCCCCTCTCTTCTGAACCTTAACCTCAACGCGTCCGCCCGGGGAAGTATATTTCCAGGCATTAGACAAAAGATTGACTATGATCTGCGTAAATTTATCCTGATCCAGCACAATAGTTAAACCTACAGGACAAAGCAGCTCTAAAGCTAAACCCTTTTGCTCATACTGCGATCTAAAGTTAGTAACTATGGTCTGCAAAACAGAAAACAAATCCAACTCTGCCATCTCTAAGATAAAATCACTTTTCTCCAGATTATTTAACTGACGCAATTCCTGTATCATCCGCGATAAACGCAGAACCTCCTGGTGACAGCTCTCCAATCTTTCCGGAGTAGCCTCCCAAATGCCGTCAATCAAGGCTTCCAGATGGCTCTGTAAGGTCGCCAGTGGGGTTCTCAGCTCATGAGACAGATCGGCTGTAAGCTGCTTTCTCAGCATCTCCTGCTGCTCTAAGCTGCTGCTTAAATTATTAAGCGTATCAGAAAGAAAATCCAGCTCCTTAGTCGAAGTAGTCTGCCAGTCAATCGGACTCCTGTCACCTAAACGTATCTGCTCTGCCTTAAACGCCAACCGTTTAATAGGAACCACCAAACTCTTCGAAAGCCATAAGCCTAAAATCCAGGCAAAGATGAGACACAGAAGTCCCGAAAACAGCAAAGAACGGTTGACCGCCTTTAAAAATTCCAGATCCTGCAATGACATATTTTCCTTATGCAGATAGCCAACTTCCAGATAAGCTACCTCTTCATTCTGATAATAAATAGGGTAAGTGTTGACCATATATATTTCCCGCGGCTTAAAAGGCAGTACCATTTCACGTGGTTCATGATGAAAATGCTCTTTGCGGCGTGCTTCAATATGATCCTTCTCAGGGTCCCAGACTAAAAGACCGTTTTTATCACGAATAAAGATCTGATAGCCATCCTTTAGACCGCCGCGGAAAGTAAAATAGCCTATACGCTTATCAAAGGAGCCCTCACGCGCATAAAATTCGCTTAACATCCGACGCAGCTCATTAGCATACTGCTTCTGCCTGTTCATCAGATAAACATTAAACTGCCGGTCAATATAACTATTAGTTAGGAAAGCAAAAATACCCACCGTCAGTAG
>JBJDXG010000153.1:0-3892 GCA_051866555.1 bacterium
GCCTTTAATGCTCAGATGGCTAAGGATACGGCTGCTGAGCCTGTAGTGGCGCATATCAAGACTGCCTATTCCAATGATTTTACTGCCAAGCACGGCAATCAGGCTGCTTCTGCTGTCTACAATACCATCAGGCATGAAATAGGCACAGACCTCTTATTAATTCAGGGCTGTTATGCCAGCGGCAATGTTTATGCCGGTGACTATACGGAAAAGGAGCTGGCCTACCTTATCCATAATGATGCCAGCTGGCCGATGATTGCCAAATTAACCGGAGATCAGATTTATCAGCTGGTGGAGATTTTATTGACTAAGAAGGATGGTTATGGTGTTGTCTGCAATGACAGCACTCTGTATGTATCCAGCGGCTTTGAGATGGATATTACCAAAACCAGAGACGGCTATAGGCTCAATGAGCTGACGAGAAACGGCAGGCCATTGGACAGGAAGGCCAGGTATTCCCTGCTGCTGATAGGGGATTACGGCTGGACTCAGGAGCTTGTTGTTAACGAAATAGGCTGTACTGATTATAACTGTGATTTGGATAAATGCAACGTTTATTTGTACAAGCACCTGGCAAGAGAAGGCGGTCAGTTGGCTGAGCCTACTGATTATATTACGCTGAGATAATGCATTTGAAGCCGGCAGAAGGGCAGCCATGATAAAGGATGATGTGCAGATGAAAATAAAAATATTAAATGAGAAAAATTTCAAAAGATATATTGCTCCGGGCTTTTTTCTGCTCATACTGTTGGTTTCTCTTATATTTGGCATTATCTATCTTCGGTCCTTTATGATGGAGCAGGTTATGCAGGAGCGTTCTTCTCAGCTCGAAGAGATGAGCGGTCAGATTAGGACTAATATTGACTATAATCTGGAGAATAACTGGAATCTTGTTGCCGGTATTGAGCAGGCGGTAAAGCTAAGTCATTACGATGACGTCAAGAGGCTGGTTGATGATTTGGAAACCAAATTTTGTACCGAGCTTTATGGCTGCCGCCTTATGTTTCTGGATTCCATGGGTATAGCCTATGTCCGTGAGGGTGCAGCAGGAATTTGGGATGATGTAAAATTATTGGCTGACGGAGCTTCACGTCATACCTTTGTTTCAGATACCAGCAATATAAAGGGCACCTTTCTTGCCTTTTCCCGCAAGCTGGATAAACCGGTGACAGTCGGCAGAGATGGCATGCAGTTTACTCACCTTATTTTGCTGAAGGATATCAATACGATAAAAAAATACTATACTACCGAATCGTATGGCGGACGTGCAGCTACCTATATCATTAACAAAAACGGCACGCTGGCGTATTACGATGCCGATGAGGAAGATGTTATCGGGGCCAGAAATATTTTTAAGGTGCTGGAAAACGCGGAATATATCGGCGGCAGGAATTTTGCTGATGTCAAAAATGATTTGGCTCTTAAAGGGATTGCTACGGCTAATGTTTTTCTGGGGGAGACGGAATATTGTTATTGCTTGACTACGATAAAGGATTATGATATTACGGTTATGCTGCTGATTCCGGCAGAATATGTGGCTGTCAGTACTATGAAAATGCTGTATTCCTCTCTTCGTCTGCAAAGTATCTTTATGCTTATCCTGCTGGCAATGCTGCTTTTGTCTCTTGTCAGCTTTATCAAGGTTCGGCGCGGCAACAGGATGATAAAGCTTGAACAAAAGGCCAATCAGGAATTGAACAGACTCAGAATGGTTGCCGAGGATGCCTTGCACGTGGCGGAAGCGGCCAACAAATCCAAAAGCGTCTTTCTGTCCAATATGTCCCATGATATCCGCACTCCGATGAATGCGGTCATTGGTTTTGCTACCATTGCTCTGAGCAATATTGAGAGTACCGAGAAGGTCAGGGATTATTTGACTAAAATACTGTCTTCGAGTAATCATCTGCTGAGCTTGATTAATGATATTCTGGATATGAGCCGAATTGAGAGCGGCAAAATAAACCTTGAGGAAACGGAAGCCAACCTGTCTGAAATTCTCCACGATATCAAGACGATTATCGGCGGGCAGGTACATGCCAAGCAGCTGGAGCTGTTTATGGATGTTATGGATGTCAGCGATGAAGATATATACTGTGATAAGACCAGGCTCAATCAGGTTTTGCTGAACCTGCTGTCGAATGCCATTAAATTCACGCTGCCCGGAGGTGCTGTTTCTGTCCGCGTGGCGCAGCTTGGCAATGCGGTCAATGACCAGGCACTGTATGAAATACGGGTTAAGGATACAGGCATCGGTATGAGTCAGGAATTTGCCGAGCATATTTTTGAGCCGTTTGAGCGTGAACGTACCTCCACAGTCAGCAAGATTCAGGGTACTGGGCTTGGTATGGCTATTACCAAGAATATTATTGATATGATGGGAGGCACTATCAAGGTATATACTGAAAAAGGCAAGGGTACAGAGTTCGTTATCCGTCTTACTCTGCGGCTTCAGTCTGAGAATAAGACTGAAGTGAAGATCAAGGAGCTGGAAGGTCTGAAGGCTCTGGTGGTGGATGATGATTTCAATACCTGCGACAGTGTGACCAAGATGCTGCTGAAGGTAGGCATGCGCTCAGAATGGACTATGTACGGCAAGGAGGCGGTTCTCCGTGCCAAACAGTCGATGGAGATGAACGATGCTTTTCATGTTTATATTATCGATTGGCGGCTGCCTGATGTCAATGGTCTTGAGGTAACGCGGCAGATACGCAGTCTGGGTGATGATGCTCCGATTATTATCATTACCGCTTATGACTGGAATGATATTGAGGCGGAAGCCAGAGCCGCCGGAGTTACAGGCTTCTGTGCCAAGCCGATGTTCATGTCGGATTTGCGGGAGGCTTTGCTGATGAGTCTGGGGCAGCATGAGATACAGCCGGAGTCCAATATACTTGAGGGTAATAATTTAGATGAATTTAAGGACAAAAGACTGCTGCTGGCTGAGGATAATGATATGAACCGTGAGATTGCCTGTGAAATTCTCGGCTCCTATGGCTTCCATATAGATACTGCGGAGAACGGAGCGGAAGCAGTGGATAAGGTTGCTTCCTCCAAGCCGGGCTATTATGACCTGGTGCTGATGGATATTCAGATGCCGCATATGGATGGCTATGAGGCTACCCGGCGTATTCGGGCTCTGGATAATCCTGCTCTGGCCGGAGTCCCTATTGTTGCCATGACAGCGAATGCCTTTGATGAGGACCGCAAGGCTGCTGAAGAATGCGGCATGAACGGCTTTATTTCCAAGCCAATCAATATGCAGGAGGTTATTGAGGCCTTGCAGAGTAATATTGCTGCGAAATAAATGTCTCCTTCCCGATAAAGCTGCTTTGAGTGTCAGACAGTGCTGAAGTCACTAAAGCTCTGGCTTTAGCATAAGCTAGTTTAAATAAGCTTTGAGGGGGAGTGCGATGAATAACTATGACCGTAAGCTCATGCTTGCTCTTCTCTTAGTTACGTTCAGCCTTTGTTTTAAGCTCCTGGCTGCCTTTTGGACTAACAGCCTGGCTCTTTTCAGTGATTCGCTGCATCTGGTAACTGATTTGCTGGCTCTTTTTATCAGCTGGCTGGGGCTTAAGGCGGCCCTGAAGCCGGCGGATCATAAGCATACCTTCGGCTATCATCGCTATGGCATATTAAGCGCTTTAATCAACAATCTGAGCCTGATATTCATTTCCTTATTTATCTTTTATCAGGCGGTAGAAAGATATCTTCATCCGGCGAAGGTAGAGCCTGCCGGAATGATTTCAGTTGCGGTTCTTGGTTTACTGGTGAATACTGTGATAGTATTCTTTTTGCATGACGGTACGGAAAATATCAATATCAAAAGCTCGTTTTTACATTTTATCGGTGATGCCTTAGCTGATTTCGGAGTTCTGCTGGGCGGGGTGAT
>JBJDXG010000154.1:0-3877 GCA_051866555.1 bacterium
GCGGATGGTTTATGGAGAGCTGGTCAGAGCGGAAGATGCGCGCTGCCGGGCTGAATTACAGCTTTGTGCAGGATAATCATTCTTATTCTGCACAAAAGGGCACTCTCAGGGGGCTGCATTTTCAAAAGGGCGATGCTGCCCAGGCTAAATTAGTCCGCTGCACTAAGGGGGCGGTGCTGGACGTGGCGGTTGACCTGAGAAAGGGCTCACCTACTTATCTGAAGTGGGCGGCGGTGGAGCTTTCAGCGGAAAACAACCGTCAGCTCCTTATACCGAGAGGTATGGCGCACGCCTTTTTGACCCTGACTGATGAGGTCGAGTTTTTATATAAGGCTGATAATTTTTACAGCCCGGAAAATGACCGCAATATCCGTTGGAATGATCCGCAAATCGGCATTGACTGGGGGATAGAAAATCCTGTACTTTCGGACAAGGATGCTAAGGCTCCTTTCCTGAAGGACAGTGACGCTGATTTTGTATATGAGGTGAAGAAATAGATGAAGCTTATCGTAACCGGAGGTGCCGGATTTATCGGCGGGAATTTTGTGCATTATCTAAACAGCACTCATCCTGAGGATGAAGTCATCTGTCTTGACCTGCTTACCTATGCCGGCAATCTGGAAACTCTGCGGGATTTGAAGGACAAGCCTAATTTTAAATTCATTAAAGGTGATATAGCTGACCGCAGTCTGGTCTATTGGCTGTTTGAAACCGAAAAGCCTGATGTGGTGGTTAACTTTGCGGCGGAAAGCCATGTTGACCGCTCCATTGAAAACCCGGAAATATTTTTGCGGACTAATATAATCGGGACTAATGTCCTGCTTGATGCCTGCCGGAAATACGGCATTGAGAGGTATCATCAGGTATCTACCGATGAGGTTTACGGCGATTTGCCGCTGGACCGACCTGATTTATTCTTTACCGAGGAAACGTCTCTGCACGCTTCCAGCCCTTATTCGGCTTCCAAGGCCTCGGCTGACCTTCTGGTGCAGGCGTACCACCGTACCTTTGGCGTGCCGATTACGATTTCCCGCTGTTCCAACAATTACGGGCCGTATCATTTTCCGGAAAAGCTGATTCCCTTAATGATCATCAAGGCTCTGGGTGAGGAAAGACTGCCGGTTTACGGCAAAGGAGAGAATGTGCGGGACTGGCTGTATGTTACCGACCACTGTCGGGCGATTGATTTGATCATCCGTAAGGGCAAGGTCGGAGAGGTCTATAATATAGGGGGGCATAATGAGCGGACTAATCTTGAGGTGGTGCAGATAATCCTTGAGACGCTGGGCAAGCCGGAGTCACTTATCGAGTATGTGCCTGACCGTCCGGGGCATGACCTGCGTTATGCGATTGACCCGTCCAAATGTAAGCGTGAATTAGGCTGGGAGCCGGAAACGAGATTTGCTGACGGCATTTTGCAGACCATTAAGTGGTATCTGGAAAATAAGTCATGGTGGCAAAATATTTTAAGTGGGGAGTACAGAAAATGCGGATATTAGTTACAGGTGCTAAAGGACAATTGGGAAATGAATTATTAGAGATTTTACAGAATGAAGAAGTGACCGGTGCAAGCAAAGAGGAATTAAATATTGTTGATGCCGAAGCAGTTCATGCCTATATTGCTGCTTTAAGACCTGAGGCAGTAATCCATGCAGCGGCTTACACTAAGGTCGATGATTGTGAAAAAAATGTTGACCTTGCCTATCAGGTCAATGCTGTCGGGGCTCAAAATATAGCCAGTGCCTGCCTTAAATGCGGTGCAAAGATGGTTTATGTCAGTACAGATTTTGTTTTTGACGGCAAAAAGCAGGAACCGTATTTGGAGTTTGATCAGCCGAACCCATTGAATATTTACGGCAAATCAAAGCTTGCCGGAGAGAGATTAGTTTCAGCGATTCTTAACCGCTTTTTTATTGTAAGAACTTCCTGGCTGTACGGCATTAAAGGAAACAATTTTGTAAAGACAATATTGAAATTAGGACAGGAAAGGGATGAGTTGCAGGTAGTGGCTGACCAATGGGGTACACCGACTTATGCCAGGGATTTAGCGGCTTTTATTATAAAATTGATTAAAACTGATAATTATGGTGTTTATCATGCTTCAAACAAAGGAATGACCAACTGGTATGAATTTGCTAAAGCTATTTTAGCCGGATATGGGATTACTACACCTGTAGTGCCTATTACGGCGGCTGAACTGAACAGACCTGCTGTGCGTCCGGCATATTCTGTGATGCGTAACTATATGCAGGAATTAACGATAGGAGATGAAATGCCGGAATGGCAGGATTCCCTGCATGAGTATTTGCAGAAGGTGAAGAAAAATTGCTGAGGGAGTTTTACTTATTGCTGGCTGATATTATTAATAATCCAAGATTGATATTACAATTATCAGCAAATGATTTTAAAAGCAAATTCTCTGGTTCTTATTTTGGGTTATTATGGGCTCTTATCCAGCCGATTATGACTATTTTTGTTTTTTGGTTCGTTTTTCAGGTCGGCTTTAGAACACCAATTGTAGAAAAAGTACCTTTTGTTTTATGGTTCATGACAGGGCTTATTCCCTGGTTTTATTTTGCAGAATCCTGGTCGAGCGGGACAAATTGCTTTTTGGAATACAGCTATTTAATTAAAAAGGTTATCTTTAAGGTTAATTTGATTCCCATAATTAAAATTATTTCTGCTTTATATCTGCATATCTTTTTTTTGTTTTTTATGGTTGTTGTATTTTTGCTCTATGGACAGCCGATAACCATTTACATTATACAGATTTTCTATTATATGTTTTGTTTATTGGTGTATTTATTCTCTTTAGTTATGCTTACTTCTTCAATAGTAGTTTTTTTCAGAGATATAACTCAGATTGTTTCCATTCTGCTTCAGTTTGGGATGTGGCTTACTCCGATTATGTGGTCTTATAAAATGATTCCTGAAAAATGGCGCTGGTTTTTAAATTTTAATCCCATGTATTATATTGTAGAGGGATATAGAGATTCTTTATTTAATCAGATTTGGTTCTGGGATAAGCTTGAGATGAGCTGTATTTTTTGGGGGATAACCGGGGTGCTTTTTGTTTCAGGCATAGTGATATATAATAAATTAAAGATACATTTTGCTGATGTATTGTAAATGAGGATGGTCCTATGAATATCAATGATGTAATTATAAAGGCAGATAATCTTTTTAAAAGATACAGATTATACAAGAAGCCTATTGACCGTTTGCTGGAATCCCTTAATCCGTGGGGAAAATCATATCATCAGGACTTTTATGCTCTGGATGATGTTTCTTTTGCCATAAAGCAGGGAGAAAGCATAGGCATTATAGGAAGAAACGGTTCCGGCAAGTCAACTCTGCTTAAAATTTTAACCGGAGTATTAGCTCCTTCAGGCGGGAAAATAAAGGTTAACGGCAGAGTTTCAGCCTTATTGGAGTTGGGAGCCGGCTTTAATCCTGAATTTACCGGCTTGGAAAATATATATTTGAACGGTACGATTATGGACTATTCTAAGAGCGAGATCGATGCAAGACTTGATGATATTTTGCAGTTTGCCGGTATTGGTGATTTTATCTATCAGCCGGTTAAGGTATATTCCAGCGGGATGTTTGTGAGACTGGCTTTTGCTGTGGCCATTAATGTTGATCCGGAAATTCTTATTGTTGATGAAGCATTGGCTGTTGGCGATATTCGTTTTCAAATAAAATGTATGGAAAAATTTCAGGAATTTCGGGAGAGAGGCAAAACAATTATTTTTGTTTCCCATGATATGAGCAGTATAAAAAAGTTTTGCCATAAGGTCTTATGGCTGAACTCTGGTAAGGTTAAGATGTTTGGTGAAGTTAATTTTGTGACAGACCATTATAGTGATTTTCTGCG